>CAZSJB010000007.1:1801-11278 GCA_964606625.1 uncultured Tepidisphaeraceae bacterium
ATCTGCATGACACCCCGCTTTCCAGCACGGAGGTGAACGCGCGGCTGGTCAATTTCAGCGTCGGCGGCATCGGGATCATCGTGTATGGCAAGAATGGTCAGCCCCCCACCATCACGCCCGAGGATCGCTTGCGCGTCGAGCTGACGATCCACAATGAGCAGGTCCTCGTGGAAGGCCGCATCTGCTATCAGTCCGCCCCGCTGCCAGGAGATGGCTGTCGCGCCGGTGTGCAGTTCCAGGCACTCCAGGATGATATTGAAGGTCGCCGCATCACCAACCTGCTCACGCGCGTGCTGGGCGAGTTGCAACGGCTGGAGCTGCGCCGTCATCGCATGGCGATGCTGTAAGGCGTGCGGCTGCGCAGCATGACCGCACGCTCAGGCAAGCTGAGTCAAATTGCCAAAGAATCCACCGCCAGCAGGAAAGAACCGGCTGGGTTGTTGCTACACATGAGAGGTCTGTATCCGCGCCACGGATGAAGCGCCACCCGCCATGCGGATTGCATCCCGAACGCTGCGGGCAATCCCGCTGGCATCCAAGCCCACCTCTGCCAGTTGCTCCTTGCGTGACGCATGGGCAATCAGGCGATCGGGCATCCCCAGGCGCGTGATCGTATGGGTCGGCAGGCGCTTGGACTGGGCGTACTCCAGCACGGCGCTGCCAAATCCATTGATCAGGGCATGATCTTCCACCGTGATGACCGGAGCCCCACCGCGGAGCAGCCGCGTCAGCATCGCGCCATCGATCGGCTTGCAGAAACGGGCATCTACCACCCCCACCGACAGGCCATCCCCCTCTTCGAGCAGCCGCGCTGCTTCCATGGCATGTTCTACCATCGCACCATAGGCAACAATGGTGGCATTGTTGCCTTCGCGCAGAGTGCGTGACTCGCCCAGCTTCCATTCGCCGGCAGCGTCCGCCCGCAGATGCGGAGCGATCAATCGCTCGAATGGGGTGGCGGGCACCACATCGCGCGGATACCGCAGCGCCGAAGCCGTCTCCAGCGACAGCGCAAACCGCAGACAGCGATGCAGCTCCAGTTCGTCGCTGGGCGCCATCAGCACCATTCCCGGCAGGGGTCGCAGGAAGGAAATATCGCAGAAGCCGTGATGCACGGCTCCGTCGTCGCCGACGAAACCAGCCCGG
Organism: uncultured Tepidisphaeraceae bacterium; assembly: GCA_964606625.1. Taxonomy (GTDB): domain Bacteria; phylum Planctomycetota; class Phycisphaerae; order Tepidisphaerales; family Tepidisphaeraceae; genus CALEKX01. Next base: position 2,948 of record CAZSJB010000007.1, read on the forward strand.
TCCATCGCGAAGATCACCGGCAGATGATTCAGCACCACCTCCTGCCACGCCTGATCAAACGCCCGCTGAAGGAACGTCGAGTAGATCGCCGCCACTGGCCGCAGGCCGCTCTTGGCCATGCCGGCAGCCATCGCCACCAGATGCGATTCGCAGATGCCGGTATCGTAATAACGATCGGGGAAAACCTTCTCGAACTTGCTCAGCCCCGTGCCATCGGGCATGGCAGCGGTCAGGCCGATGACGCGCTGGTCCTTGTGGGCGAGATCGATCATGGCTTCGGCGAACGCTGTCGTCCAAGTCTTGCCGCCGCTGGACTTGATCTCAACGCGACAGCCGCTGACTTCCAGCGGATCTCCTTCGACGTTGAACGCAGCCGGCGAATGGAACCGCGTCGGTTCGCTGGCAGCAAGTTCATATCCACGCCCCTTGACCGTCTGCACATGCAGCAGCACCGGCCGATCATGATCGCGGATTTCGCCCAGGGTATTGATCAACTGCGGCAGATCATGGCCGTCGATCGGCCCCATATACTTGATGCCCAGTGTCTCGAAGATCTGCCCCGGCCAGACCGTGTGCTTGACGGCTTCCTTGGTGAAGTTCCACACCTGCTCGATGGTGTTGCCGACTGTGGTGGGCAGCTTGCCGACGATCTGCTGGGCGATCTTCTTGGCTTCGTCGTAGGTGGTGGAAACGCGGATACGCTCCAGGTAATGGGCGAACGCGCCCTGCGGTTTGGAGATGCTCATCCCGTTGTCGTTGAGGATGATCAGCAACTGCCGCTTGAGCGTACCGGCGTTGTTCAGCCCTTCAAACGCCAGGCCGTTGACGATCGATGCATCCCCCACCACCGCAACGACATGGTTCTTGCGGCCCAGGTGCGCATCGCCGCGCGCCATGCCGACAGCCGTGGAAATGGCCGTCCCGGCATGCCCCACCACAAACAGGTCATAGGGCGATTCCTCCGGAGACGGAAACCCGCTGACACTCCCCTTCTTGCGCAGGCGATCGAACAAGGGCGCCCGGCCGGTCACCATCTTGTGGGCATAGCTCTGGTGTCCCACATCCCACAACAGCCGATCCGGCCCCTGGGGATACGGGCCAAAGTCATAACAGTAATGCAGCGCCAGCGTCAACTCGACGACGCCGAGGTTCGACGCCAGATGGCCCCCGTTGCGGCTGACCGCGTTGAAAATCCGATCGCGCATCTCCCGCGCCAGCTCTTCGAGTTGCTCGTGGGTAAGCTTCTTCAGGTCCGCGGGTGTCGCGATCGAATCGAGCAATGCCATGCATCAACCTCCAGGATCATTCTACGGCACGAAGTCCATTTCAGTGCGGCAACGGGCAGCCGATCACGGGTTTTGAAAACCAGTTTATCGACCAGACCAGCCAGGCCAGCCCAGCAAACCGTGTAAAGGGAAATGTTTTAACTGCTGACAGAGGCTACGTCTATGTGCGGACAAGATCACGACGGAATGTCACATCTTTCCAGGGTGAGGCAACCCGGCGGGATTGCACCACTCGAAATGTTGGGAGACATCAGAATAATTGGGTTCGCTTCGTGCATTTTCACATGGGATTTGTCCACTGAAAACCCTCACTGGTTCTCGATAAACGCAGATTTCCACTTGCAGGAAGGGGTTCGCTCGGACGAGCGAACTCCAGAAGCGCCTCCCCCTTCGGACACAACAGGAACCCGAATAATAACCGAAAACAAAGTGCCGGTCAAATCGAAAATGACACTCGATTACAGCCTATGACACCACCCCATTCGGGTAACGATTAAAAAATGACGCCGGGGCATTCCGCTTCGGCGTTTGGCATCGTCCACTATGGGCTGCTTTATAGGCATATGCGGCGACGCCGCAACATGCCGACCACACCCAGCCCCAACAGCGATAGAGCTCCTGGTTCGGGCACCACAGTCAGCCTGCCGTCGATTTCGGTGAACGCGTACGTCACCCCGTTGGCGCTGCCAGTCCAGATCCTTTCACCCGGGGTGAGACCCGCCACTGAAAATCCGATTACCCTGAAGCTCTCACCGTAGGTCGTCTTCAGGTCGTCCCCCATCGCAATCTGGTCCACAATAGTCCACGACGCCCCAAAATCCGTACTGGCGTTGCTGAGATCGAACAGGAAACCGCCCAGCAGATTGAGGGTACCGTTATCGCCGATGCCATTGGCGGTGATCATGTTATTGACGCCATCAGCGCCAATCTGGAACGTGAGTTGGGCATCGTTGTCCAAAATAAAATTGCCCTGGTTCAATTGAGTATTGCCGGTGTAGCTATTGATACCTCTCAGGACAATATTTCCTTGAGAAGCAACCGTTAGATTACCCGAGCCACTGATGGCCCCATTTATGACTTTGCCGCCCTTGCCAGCAAGGATTAACGAATACGAACCGAGATCCAAGTCTCCATTGAATATGGCATGCTTGGTAGCGGCCATCGCGGCATTACTCCAGGACTGATCGGCAGAAAGGGCAAAATGATTGTCGAAGGTGACAGAGCGATCTCGCAAAATAGTCAGCCCTGATGCCCCCAAGGTCAGCGTGTGGCCGTCATTGGCGATAACCGTGCCAGAGTTGAATTGACCGACATCGACCACGATGCCCTCCCACGCCAGATCGGCTCCAAGTGACGAAGTCGGCATCGGACCTGTACCGGTGTTCCAGAAGTGTGCCACATCGTCACTGCCGGGCACCACGCCACCAATCCAACCCTCGGCCAGGTTCAGATCCAGTTGGTTGATCGGCGTACCCGGCTGGGTGATCGAATCGTCGCCCGAACCATTCCGTTCAATGGTGGCCCCCGCCGCAATTGATCCCATGACTCCCACAGCCACCAAGACGGCCAACACGCCACCAGTGCGTAAGACGAAGTGCCCGCTGTACCTGTTTCCCTTGCCCATTTGTCTCCTCCGCGCGTGAGAAATGATAGGGACGCCCTCGGAATTTGCTTACCGCCGGCGCCGTTTCTCCCATAGTTGCATTTGGACATTGCAAGTATTGTCCTAATTTTGCGGGCATGTCAATAAATTTTGTAGAAGACTGGTACAGGCTTTACCGTATTGCCCGCCTTGGAGTAGGCCGTGTCTGTTTATAGCGGGAACGCAACGCGAGCGTCTCGCTCCCATTTTCAGCACAAAATCACAGGTGAAATACCCACACTGCTGAGGCAGCGACCATCCCCAACAGGTGTAACCTGCACTAAGGGGGAGGCGTCCGTCGATCCTTTTCTCGAAGAGACCCTAAACCCTTGAAATTTTCAGCGTTTACGTCTGACGATCCACCACAAATCGCGCCAGGACGCGCAGCCGATCTGCTGGCGGGCCGAAGGGTTCCAAGGCATCCATGGCGGCTTGGAGCTGGTGGGCTGCCTGGGCGCGGCTTTCCTCCAGGCCCAAGAGCGCCGGGTAGGTGTTCTTGCCGCGATCGGCGTCCTTCTTGGTGGCTTTTCCCATCTGCTCGGGCGTTGATGTCACGTCCAGCACGTCATCGATGATCTGGAACGCCAGCCCCAGGTGAGCTCCGAATTTGCCGATGGCCTCGACGGCTCCGGCGTCGGCTCCGGCGGCGACCGCCCCCATCCGGCAACTGGCGGTGAGCAGTGCCCCGGTCTTCAGACGGTGGATCTGCTGCAACTGCGCGAGGGTCAGCGATTGGTTTTCCCCCGCCATATCGAGCACCTGCCCGCCGATCATGCCTTCCGGCCCTGCCGCAGATGCCAGCTCTTTCACCAGGCGCAGCGCCACCGAAGGTGCGGCATCCTGGACCAGGCATTCGAACGCCAGCGTGGTCATCGCATCGCCCGCCAAGATCGCCATGGCTTCGCCGAACACCTTGTGGTTTGTGGGCCGGCCGCGGCGCAGATCGTCATCATCCATCGCAGGCAGATCGTCATGGACGAGGCTGAAGGTATGGATCAGCTCCATCGCCCCCGCCGCCGCGATGGCGCTGGGGAGGGTATCGGTGGTGGGATCGGCGCAGGCGGCGTGGCATTCCATGACCAGCGCCGGCCGCAGGCGTTTACCCCCCGCCATCAGGCTATATCGCATGGATTCGACAAGCTCCGGCGGCGCGCCGGCCAGTCGCTGGAGCACCTGTTCCAGGTAATCGGTCACGGTCTGGGCGTGCTGCTTGAGCAGCGTGCCAGCGTCGAAGCTGAGGGGATTGGTGGACACAATCGAAAATCTACCGGGACACTCACATAAGTAAAACCCCTGTACATGCTTATGCACAGGGCGACTCTCCAGCACCCTCCCCCGTTGTTACTCGGATTCGGGGAGGGGGGTAGCTTCCAAGCCGCCATCGGCGCCTTTGCTCAATTCTTCGATCTGCTTTTCCGCATTATTCAGGATTTTGCGGCAATGCTGGATCAGGAAGTTGCCTCGTTCATATTTGACCAGGGATTGCTCAAGCCCCACTTCGCCGCCTTCGATTTCGGAGAGAATCTCTTCCAACTCCTTCAGGGCGGCTTCGAAGTTTGGGGGAACAGGTTGATTCCGTTTAGCCATGGGGGACATTTTATCGGATCCGGTTACTTTTGTCGGGGGTTGTGCCAGCCGATACTGATTGAGGCGCAATGACCACAGCAACTCCCGCCAATCCGATCGTCCCTGGCGCCCTGCCACTCGCCTCCCGCGATCGGGCTGAGGTGGGCATGACCCACGGGCTGCTGGTGATGCTGTTCCTGGTGGCTGCGGTGCGCTTTGCCATCTACGCGACAGGCGTGGCCTCCGTGGCAGTGGCGGACCCGTCCGACTTCGATCTGCGCTTCGCCAGCGGCCGGGCATGGGTCGCCTTTGACGTGCTGCATTACACCTACATTGCGCGCGAAGGTTATCCGATCGAAGATGTCATTCCCCCCTACATCGCGTTCTTTCCCCTGCTGCCGCTGATCGCGCGGGTGTTGCTGCCGCTGATGAGCCCCGAAACCACCCTGCTGACATTGGCCCATCTGACAACACTGGTGGGCATGGGGTTTTTCTATGCATGGTGCCGGCAGTTTGTGAATCATGCGGTTGCATTGGCTGGCTGTCTGCTGCTGGCGACGTTTCCGGCTTCAGCCTTCTTCAGCGCGGGCATGACCGAGGGACCATTTTTCTGTTGCGTCGCGATGGTGCTCTACCTGCTGCAACGCGATCACCTCTGGTTGGCAGCGATCGTCTGCGGCATTGCCAGCGCACTGCGCCCAACAGGCGTGGCGCTGGCACTGGTGATCATGCTGTGGAGCTGGCCGCAATCCTGCAAACCCGCAGCTTTGGCGCGATGGATGATGATCTGCATGATCAGCGTCTCGGGAATCGCCCTCTATCAGATGTACCTATGGCACACCTACGAACGATTTGATGCCTATTTTGTGGCCCAATCCTACTGGGAACCGGGCGGGCTGAAGACCGAAGCCGATCGCGCTTGGCTGGCGGAAGTTGCCGCCAAACAGGCGAACGAAGTGCGCGACGCGCGCTATTATCTGCTCAAGACGATCACCCCACAAGTCTGGAACCGGGGCCTCATGCTCGCCGTGCTAGCGTTATCCGTGTATGGGCTGGTGCGTCCCGGGGTGATGCCGCGGGTGGTGTTTGTGCTACCCCTTGTGATCTTCCTGATGGCCTATCTGCCCGGCTGGGGGGCGCGTGCCAGTTCGGTGGCACGCTTTCAGACGGCTGCCGTGCCCTGCTTCCTGCTGATGGCGCTGCTCTTGGCGCGCTGGAATCGCCCGGCTGTGGTGGGCGTTATCCTGGGCGTGCAACTGGCAGCCCAGCTTTACTACGCCATGCTCTTTTCGCGCGGGATCTGGATCGGGTAAACGCGCATCAGGTCACGCTGTCCCAGTTAACTGCATCGCGTCTTGATGATCCGCCCAAGACCGTGATAGCACTGGACGTAAGCGCGAATGACTGGAAGCGGTTGCTGCAACACCAGTGGATGCAGCAAATCGGATGACGCACTCCCGCACCTTCACAGGCGGCTGCCGTCGCTCAGCCAGTTCAGAAAATCAGCGGGAGAAACCAGGCCTACGTTGGAACGAATGGGCTGACCGTCATCGTTGAGGATCGCGTACGTGGGAACGGACATGATCCCATACTGCATGGCGAGCGCCGGCTGAACATCAATGTCGATCTTCACGGGAACGAATCGCTCCAGGGCCTGCTGGACATCGGGATTCGCCCACGTTGTACGGCGCATGGTCTGACAAGGACCGCACCACTCAGCCGTAAAATAGAGTAGAATGGGCTTATTCTGAGCCTGGGATTCAACCCGCGCCTCGACCAGACTGGTGCGCCACGGAATGCGATCTTCGCCCGGATCCTTCATCTGAGCGACCACCGTGATCGCGATCAGCGCAGCCAGAAGACCAAACACAACCCAGGCAGCCTGTTGACGACCTTTCATGTGCGATTTCCTGTTTCACAAGAGAGCTACATTGTGAAGCCTGCACCGGCTCCTATGATTCGTTAACGGGGAATCGAGCGGATCTATTCCCGCGCTACCCGTTCTTTTTATGCTTCAGACCGCACAACCAACTCGCCAAAACGGAGGTGATGCCCACCGCACACGGGTGATCATCGGCATTGAGGGAATGGTCTCACCCCGTTCCGAGCAGCATGTCGAAGCCGCCCTGGCGAAACTGCCGGGCGTGACGGCGCGGGCAAGTTATGCATCCAAATCGCTGAAAGTCGAGTTTGATCGAAACCTTTGCGCGATGCCTGAAATCGCGCGGCGACTGGATCGCATTGGATACCGACTGCGCCCCTTTGAGAAACAGCCCCCCCAACCAACCTCCACGACCTCATGGCTGTGCCAATGGGTAAAGGAACATCACAAGCTGCTGATGGCGCTGGGAGGAGGCGTCTTGCTGCTGGGGGCGGTGATCAACAACTGGCTGGGCGGGCCGGGCGCGGTGCGCGGGGTGTTATTAACAGCGAGCTTCATCATTGCTGGCTGGTACACCGCCATCGACACGTTCCACGTCCTGCGGCAATTCAAGTTTGACATCGACGTCCTGATGTTCTGCGCTGCCCTGGGAGCCACGTTGCTGGGTTATTACGAAGAAGGCGCGTTTCTGCTGGTGCTGTTCGCCCTGGGCGGTGCGGGCGAAGAGATGGCCCTTGGCCGGGCGCGGCAGGCCATCGAAGCACTCGCAAAACTCGCCCCTGAAACCGCAACCCTCCGCACCCCCGACGGCCACGAGCGCCTGGTCCGCGTGGAAGATCTCGCCATTGGCGACGAGGTCGCCATCAAGCCGTTTGAGCGCGTGCCGGTGGATGGAAAGGTGATTCGCGGTGAATCAGCCATCGATGAATCCCCACTTACCGGCGAAAGCGTGCCGGTGGAAAAAACGGTGGGCGCCCCGGTCTTCGCCGGAACGATCAACGGCGATGGCTTGCTGATCGCCCGCGTCACCAAGCCAGCCGGCGAATCGACGCTGGCACGGATTGTCGAACTGGTCAACGAAGCTCAGACCGCCAAAAGCCCGACCCAGATGTTCACTGATGCGGTGGAAAAGCGCTACGTGCCGCTGGTGCTGATGGCGACGGCGGTGCTGATTGTCATTCCGCCGTTGATCTGGGGCGGCTGGGGAACATGGTTTTACCGGGCAATGGCCTTCCTGACCGCAGCCTCGCCGTGCGCGCTGGCGATCGGCACACCTGCCGCCGTCCTGAGCGGCGTGGCTCGCGCGGCACGGATTGGTGTGCTGATCAAGGGAGGGGTTCACTTGGAGAACCTCGGGCGAGTGAAGGTCGTCGCGTTCGACAAGACCGGGACGCTGACGCGCGGCCGGCCGGTCGTCACCGACATTTACTGTGCGGATGGGATGGATGAGCAGCGGGTGCTCTCGCTGGCAGCGGCGGTGGAGCGTGGCAGTTCACACCCGCTGGCGGACGCCATCGTGCATGAAGCCCAGCAGCGACAGGTCGATCACCTGACCGCCGACGACGCCACCCAGCAGCCGGGCCTGGGTGTGCGGGGCCTGGTTGAGGGGCGGCAAGTCACCGCCGGCCGCGCCGAGGCCCTGCTCGACGGGCATGCCGGCCTTCAGGCGGCGCTCGAGCGCTTCACCCGCGAGGGCAAAACCACCGTCGGCATTGCCGTGGACGATCGTCCCGTTGCGATTATCGCGCTGGCAGACCGCCCGCGTGACAACGCAGCCGCCGCCGTGGCACGCCTCAAGCGTATCGGCATCGAGCGCGTCATCATGCTCACCGGTGACCACCAGCCGATCGCTGCCAGCATCGCCCAGCAACTGGGCATCGATGAATATCACGCCGAACTGTTACCCGAAGACAAATTGAAGCGCGTTACTGACCTCCAGCAGCGTTACGGCGCCA
>CAZSJB010000007.1:11288-13207 GCA_964606625.1 uncultured Tepidisphaeraceae bacterium
TGCGGAAGTGGGCATCGCCATGGGCGGTGCCGGCACGGACGTGGCTCTGGAGACGGCGGATGTCGCCCTGATGGCGGATGATCTGCAGAAACTGCCCGATGCGATCGACCTGTCCCGCTTCAGCCGGCGGATCATCACCCAGAACCTGGTTATTGCGCTGGGGACAATTGCCCTGCTGGCGCCCCTGGCAGCGCTCGGCTATGCGATGCTCGGCGTCGCGGTACTGTTCCATGAAGGCTCGACGATCGTCGTCGTGCTCAACTCCCTTCGCCTGTTGCTGTACCGACCGGTCAGAGAATAACGGCTGTGGTGAACGCACGCCTATGACCTGGGTTTAGCTCCAACCCGGTTCTCCGTGCCAGCACGCAGGCGGGCGATGTTGGTACGATGCCGCCAGATGATCAACATCGCCACCACAATCGCAAAAATCAGCAGTGGCAGTTGGGCCCCCAGGACGTCCCAACCCATCCACCATCCCAACAGCCCATAGATCACCGGAAACGCCGCAGCCGACACGATCGACGCCAGGCTGATGTATCGCCAGATTCCTAAAACCACCAGGAATATCGCCACTCCCAGCAGTGCTGTCAGCGTGAAATACGGAAAGATCCCCAGCGTGATCCCCGTGCTGGTCGCCACCCCTTTTCCTCCCTTGAACCCGATGTAAACGCTGTACAGGTTCCCCAGCAGCGTCGCGGCGCCCACCAGCAGCCACATGAAATAGTGCAGCCACGTCTCCCCCGCATACTGCAGCAGCCAGCCCGCCACGGCAACGGGAATCACCCCCTTGATCACGTCCAGCCAGAAAACCAGCCAGAAATAGCGCTGTCCCAGCAAGCGTCCGACATTCGTGGCGCCGATGTTCCCGCTGCCGGATTTGCGCACATCCACCCCCTTCATCCATCCCACCAGCAGCCCGAAAGGAATCGCCCCGATGAGATATCCGATCGGAATGAGCAATGCTGTTTGCTGAAGCGGAGTCATGGGGATGGAGTTGTACCCGAATTAAGCGCCGGTTGGCAGTTATCGGCGACAGTTTCGTCACAATCACCCATTCCCCGCTCATGGTTCTATTGCCCCGCGTATGTACAATCACCCGCATGACGGGTGCGGGCGATCGCGTAAAACATAAGTCATCGCATGAGTTTGACCCCGAAGCCTACCGGATGAGCCTTGGCGACCATCTGGAAGAGCTGCGGCGGCGGCTGATCCTGGGGTTGATGGGGTTTGTGGTTGCGCTGGTGGTCTGCCTGATCTTCGGTCAGCGGGTGACCGCCGCATTCTGTGCGCCCCTGATCCGGGCCTTGCAGCAGGCCGAGCTGAATCCGCAGATCTACTACACCGACGTAGCGGACGGATTCATGGTCTTTTTGAAGATCAGCATCATCAGCGCCGTCGCGATCGCGTCGCCGTGGCTGCTTTATCAACTGTGGCTGTTCGTGGCTGCGGGCCTGTACCCGCACGAGCGGCGCTGGGTAAAGCGTTACATGCCGCTGAGCATCTTCCTGCTGATCACCGGGATGGTGTTTGTCTATTTCCTGGTGCTGCCGTGGACTTTGGGATTCTTCATTGAGTTTGGCAGCAATCTGCCGCTGCCGGCTGCCTTCGACCCGAAGGCCGCGCTGGTAGAGGAAGCGGGCACTCCAATTGTTGCGCTGCACGGCGATCCGCGCATCCTCGACCCCGAACAGCCGATGATCTGGTTCAATATCGACCAGAACCGGCTGAAGGTGTTCACCGGGGTGGACGTGCGCGTGATTCCGTTCGGCCCCAGCAACCTGGCTGCGCCGATCATCACCCTGCCCAATTACATCAGCCTCGTTTTTGCGATGCTGCTGATCTTCGGATTGTCGTTTCAACTGCCGCTTGGCGTGCTGGTGTTGGTGCGTGTGGGCATTGTGCAGATCGATGCCCTGCGG
>CAZSJB010000007.1:13217-19095 GCA_964606625.1 uncultured Tepidisphaeraceae bacterium
ATGTCTACTTCGCGATGGTGATCGCTGCCTCGGTGATTACACCGGGCGATGTGATCACGGTCACGATCGCCCTGATCGGACCGTTGATCCTGCTGTACGAGTTCGGCATCTGGTTATCCGTGATGAGCGGCAAGCGGCGGGACAGTTGACCTCAGATCGCAGTCGCATCTTCCCGGTACAGGCCGCCACCCGCGGCCTCTCACACCACCCGCACCTCCAGCTTGCCGGGTCGCTTGCCCTTGCGCTCCAGGGCCAGGTCATGCGCCTCATGGTAATGGCGGGCAAGGCGTGACCAATCGAACAGTTCACTGGTGGATTCGACGCGATTGCGCAGTTCGATGCGCTGGCGGCGGGTGGTCTGGGCAAAGGTCATCAGGTGCGCTACCAGGTCTTCGGTCGCCTGCTCAAAGGTGCGGGTGCGCCGGTTGAGCACAAAGATACCGTTATCGGCTGCGTCGCTCATGTGCGCCTGCACATACGCCCCGAACCCGCTCAGATCCGTCGTAACCGCCGGCACACCCAGAGCGATCGCCTCCATCGGCGTATAGCCCCAGGGTTCGTAATAGCTTGGAAAAATCCCCATGTGACATCCACGAACAAAATCCGGGTAGTCCAGTCCGATCAGCGGACTGGTTGCGGTGACGAACTGGGGATGAAACACGATTTTCACCGGATCGTCGGCTGCGTTGACCAGGTTGCGGTGCCTGAGATGCTGTAGGATCGGATCGTTGGCGTCATCCATGAGATCATGGGTGACGATGGGCGGCTGGTAGGTGCTGCGCCAGGCATGGATGGCGCGCTTGAGCCGCACACTGGCTTCGTCGTCGATCAATTCGCAGATATGCTCGGGAATCCGACCATGCGCAGCCGCCGTCAACAGGCGACGCCCCATCTCGTTTTCAATGTCCTGGCAGGTGGCCTTCAGTTCCTCGAACATCGACTGGTTCTGGAGCACCCCCACGCTGATGTTGCGCACGGCAGCGCGGGTGATGATGAACGCGACGATCGTCGGCGCATCAGGCGCCTGCTTGAGACGTTCATTGACGCGCCATAGCGCCTCGATGAACAGGTCCATCCCCTTGTTGCGGTACTCATATCGCCCCGAGGTGAACAGGTAGAGCGTTCGATCCAGGTCGAAGGTGTAGCTGGGAAAGAAATGCCCCGCAACAAACTCGTGAATGCGTTCCTTGTATTGACGATGCAGATTCTGGAATTCGTGCAGCGCCGCGAAGCGGTGAATATTCAGACCGTTGGGCAAAATAACATCGGCCCCGCGGCCCAGAAGCTGGCGGGCTTCAACGTCGGTGACTTCGCTGACGGTGGTGAAAACGGTGGCGGCATGTGCGGCAGCCCGCTCAATGGCGAAACGAGGATAGATACCGTAACGATCAGCTTCGGCTTCGGGGTTGATGAACGGCAGGTTGCGATAGAAATCGGGATTGTCGCTGGCCAGGTACCGCCCCAGCAAAGTCGCATGGGTGGTGAACAGCGTGGACATGTCCAGCTTCATGTGAGAGATGCGCGGAACGGCTACGCCCCCCATCCACTCATGGAAATGCGCCAGCACGGGGCGATCGGTCACTACGTTCAGCAGTTCGCGGAAAAACTCCGCGACAGTGAACCCGAACGCAACCACATCATTCACCTCGCCGTCATCCGCGAGCGTGGGAATGCCGTGATCTTTCCAGAGCAGATACTTGTCGGTATTGAGCATCGGATAGCGAGCACGGTAATCCAGCAGGATCACCCGCGGCCGCCCTTCCACCAGCCAGCGTCCATAATGACAGGGAATGCCCTGGTCGCGCAGTTTGTCCAGTGTCTGACGGATGAAGCCTTCGGTGGGCATTTCCTCAAATTCCACCGCAGCCGTCGTGGGGTTGTAAGGGCCGATCAGGCAGTAATGCTCGCCCCATCGCTCCTGCATCGCCAGCGCCTTGGTGCGCAAGACCGTATATATTCCCCCAAGCTGCCAGCAGACCTCCCAGCCGATCTCGAACAGCAGCGGTGGCTGGGTGTGCGAAACTTCTGTGGCAACAGATGTGGGCGGTACATCAGATGAAGGTGTATCCGCGGGCTCGATGGTGGGCCTCCTCGTCATGGTCGTGATTATGACGCCACCCTATGTAATCGGCAACGTAAGATGGAAATCCCACACCCGGCAATATCCCCCTAGTTTTATGCGGATTCCTGACATTTCCTGTTGCCAAAAATGATTTTGCTCAAGTCGCCACTGCGGCTGGTGAATAATGGTGCCCACCTGCCGGCGGCCACGTCTACTTTGACGTGGGCAACCAGTACGGCCTGCATAGCGGCCGGACGCTCAACGGCAATCTCACCGGCCAGCACTTCACCTGGCTGATGAGCAGCACGACGGCGATGGCCAGGCCGATATCCTGTTGCATCACGTTGAGACCGTCGAGTTGCAAAGCTGAAGCAGGGTCGGCGGGCAGTTCCAGTTCGCCCGCACCATCGTCCATTAATCAGCCGATCAGTGCGAAGAATTGTCCTGCGGCAGAAGGATGCGCAGCGACTCGAAACGGACCTGATTGGGGTTGGCATCGCCACGGCGGAGCAGGCGCACGCCGACATAGCGCGGCCGCTCGGGCGAGAGCTGGTGCTCGCCAGCGAAGATCCGCTCTCCGTCGGCATCGACGATTGCATGATTCCGGCTGACGGCAATGCGGATGGTCATGCCGTCCCTGGCGTCGCGCAGCGTACCGGTCGACTGTCGCTCCAGGCGGCCATCCGGTAAGGCAACGGAGGGCTGGCCCGACTGGACCAACCAGACCAGTTCCCGCGGACTGGTGCCGCGATCGGCTGTGAACTCTGGTGTGTCGGTGATGAACACCTGCGGGATGAGATCATCATTCAGTCGCGCCGCGCGCAGGCGCACTTCCACCGCAAACGGCTGATCGGCCGGCACCGGCTCGGCGCGCATCACACCGCCGCCCAGGTGTGCTTCTGGCGAAGGCACATCTCCGCTCAACCGCAAACCACCCGATCCTGTCTGCACGGGCAGTTGGCCGATCATCCGCCAACTGTCATTGAGTGGTTCTGAAAAATCCGCTTCGATGCGCGGCTGGACGAAATAGATGCGCTCCAAGTTGGCCAGGCCGGCGCCATCATCCCCACCGGGCACGGCGAAGTAGACCACCAAGCCTACCATGATGATTACCAGCAGTGCAGCGGCAACGGCAATCCAACCGGCTGGCGACATGCTCCACGCCCGCCCGGGCTGGATCTGCTCAACCTGCTCCATCACCTTGCGGGTGAAATTGGGTCCCGGGCTCACCGACCGGTACGGCCGACCGCTTTCCAGGTGCTCACGGGCGGTGATGAGCATGCTGTATTCATCCCCCGATGCCCCCGACTCCCGCAGGATGGTCACGGCACGCTGCCATTCCGGACTGCCCGGCCCGGCGCGCAGGGCATCGGTCAGCAGGATCATGAAGTCGTCGGACTGGAGGTCCATGGTGGGCATAGGGAAATCAGAAATCCGTAATCAGCAGTCAATCGTTACCCGTTTAATCACTTCAGATTGCAACCCGCAACTCATCTTTTCTTACCGCTATCCGATTCTTCCGTTGCTCCGAGCATGGCTCCGAGCTTGCGCAATCCATGAAACATCCGCGAGCGAAGCGTGACGGCCTTGGTGCCGGTGATTTCTTCCATCTGGGCGTAGGACAGATCCTGAAAGACGCCCAGGACGATGACTTCTTTCTGGTCGGTCGGCAAGTCATCAAGGGCTTCGAGCACGCGAGCGATTTCTTCCTGCTTTTCAAGATCATCCGTAGCCTGCTGGGCGACCTTGCGCGGATCGCCGGTCAGTTCGACACCTTCAAGATTCAGCTCGGTGACGTTTCTGATCGGGCTGCGCTTGCGACGACGGGCCTGGTTGATCGCCAGATTGCGGGTAATCGTGAAAAGCCAGGTGGAGAACTTCTGGGGATAGCGATACGTGCCGGCAAACTTGTAAGCACGGAGAAACACTTCCTGCCCGATGGCTTCGACGTCTTCAACATTGCCGAGCATGCGGTACAGGTACGAGAGGACTGCCTTGCTGTAGCGCTCATAGATGATGCTGAAGGCCTGCTTGTCGCCGTTCTGGGTACGGCGCATCAGTTCCTCATCGCTGGCACGTCCCAAGGCCATGGGCGTCAGCGGCGGCTGGCCGCCCTGGCCGGCTGCGGATGTTGAAGAGGATTTGGAATGTGATGGCGACATCCGTGCGGTACAGCAAAGCTTAGCTGATCAGTCGACTAAGGCAAAACAGGGAACAACGCTCCAGGGCGCTCGCGATCCTGAGAAAGATATCCAAAATCCGCGATAGAAAATCCAAAATGTTGCTGTATCGCGTATAATCATGCCCAACCTGACTTCCGGGGAAAGGAGCACACATGGGATTCTTCGCTCGCGTTGGTCGCCTGTTTAAAGGATTTCTGTCGCTGTTTGTCAGCCGGCTGGAATCCCGCAGCCCCGAGGCCCTGATGGAGGCGGCGCGTCAGGAGTTTCGCCAGAAAATGACTGCCTACAACCAGGCGCTGGCCCGCATGGCCGGAGTGGCTGAGCGACTCAAATCGCAGATACGCAGTAAGACTCAGCGTGCCCAGGAACTGGAACGGCGCATCCTCGCGAATCATCGCGCCAATAACCTGGAACTGGCTGGCAGTCTCGCCCGCGAATTGCAGGAACTGAAAGCCGACCTGGCCAACGACACAGCCGAGCTTTCTGAAACCGAAGAGGCCTACCAAGCCAATCTCCGCCAGGCCAAGCTCGCCCAGCGCGAGTTTGAGGACAAGATCCGCAACCTCGAAAAGCAGATGTCCCAGGTCAAGGTCAAAGAAGCGCAAGCCGAGGCAGCCAGCGCGCTCTCAAGCGTGGCGTTCAAAGTGGGCGACCTGGGCGACACCATGCGGACGGTCGAGGAAATCCTTCAAAAACGCTATGAAACCAGCGCCGGCAAAGCCCGGCTGGCCAAGGATATGGTAGATATGGACCAGATCCGCGAGAAAGAGCAGGAGCGCAAAAACCTGGAGCAGGCTGCCCTGGCAGAGTTCCTCGCCAGCCAGGGGATTCCCCTTCCCACCGAGCAGGGACAGTCGCAGACCCCACCAGCCAAGGAAATCGGCCCCAGCGAAACAGAGCAGCAGGTTTCGCAATAGTCACAGGATTATCTGCAACTCTGTAGAGACGCGCAGCGGCCCGCTGATGCGCAACGATCGGATGGAATCGAGCGCCGCCACCGGCGGGAGCAGTTCCAGCAACTGTCTCGCATCGGCACTCAGATCCAACATCAACCCGAACCGCCGGCTGGTAAGACGATCGGTTGTTACCGTGGCGCGCCCCCCATTACCGATCTCCAGGTGCGCCTGCAGCCCCGCGTGGCTGAAATCACTGATTTCACCGACGCCGCTGAGCATTCCGGCAAGGCGAACCTCGCCGGGCAACAGGTGGCCGCCGCAGTGCAGCGACCGCGCGATAACGGTAAATCGCAGACGTTGTCCGTCGCGGGTCAGCTCCCCCATCACCCCCTCGAACACGAGCGTGTAATCCGCCGCATCGGATAATTCCAGGCACAGTTCAATGCGACCTTCGACCAGCAGCACCTTGTGCAGATCAAACCGCCAGCGGCTGGCTTGCTCATCTTCAGACTTGGTTGCCTGCTGAAGTTTAGGCAGATTCCACTGGCGGTTGCGCTGCCATACGAGGCGCATCGACGGCTGATCCAATGTCAGGTTTTTGACCTCAAACTGCTTCTGTAGCGCCCGGGAGATCGATAACGCAAACTGGATGGAGCGCAGGGTCAGCAGCGGCTGGGAGGCATCGTCACCACCCACGCGTACCCCGCGGGCAATGGCGGAGCCTTTTAACAACGATA
>CAZSJB010000008.1:0-18992 GCA_964606625.1 uncultured Tepidisphaeraceae bacterium
TCTGCGCGTGCGTCCTCGCTGCCGCCGGCCCAGCCGCGCCCAGATCTACCAGAAGGTGCGAAAACTGCTGAAGCTCGTGCAGCTCGAACCGCTGGAGCGGCGTTATCCGACACAGCTCTCCGGCGGGCAGCGCCAACGGGTCGCCTTGGCGCGGGCCCTGGCCGTTGAGCCGCGCATCCTGCTGCTAGACGAGCCGTTTGGCGCGCTGGATGCGAAGGTGCGGCAGGAACTGCGCCGCTGGCTGCGCCGGCTGCACGAGGAGATCAACGTCACCAGCGTCTTCGTGACGCACGACCAGGAAGAGGCGCTGGAAGTCGCCGACCGCATCGTGGTGATGAACGAAGGTCGAATCGAGCAGATCGGCACGCCGGAGGAAGTGTTCCATCATCCGGTGAACGAGTTCGTGATGAAGTTCCTGGGAAACGTGAACCTGTTCCACGGCCGCGTCGAGGAAGGCCGCGGCGTCTTTGGCTCGCTGGTGGTCGATGCAGGTGTATCACCATCAGCCACCGCCCCCGCGCGCCTCGCGGTACGCCCGCATGAGTTGGAGCTGCTGCCCGTCCCCAATGGCCAGCCGAGCGTACCGGGCAGAATCACACGCATTCAGGCAGCCGGGCCGGTTGTGCGCGTGGAGCTCGTCGACGAGCATGGCCATCACCTGATGGCCATGCTCACCCATGCCCAGTGCAGAGAGCTTGATCTCAAGCCCAGCGACGTTGTCCACGTCCGCCCGCGCGAGGCCAAGGTCTTCCTGGATGAACCCGTGCCGGTTTGATCCATCCGGCGGCTGCGCTCGTTACTGAACCAGGGCGCTGGGATGGTGGCCCATCTGGCGAAAGGCCCGGGGGTAAACGCCCGTCTTCTTGCGGAACCAGTTGGAAAAGTGCGACGGCTGCTTGAATCCCAGCGCGTAAGCGAGTTGCTTCACCGGAATGGATGTGCTGAACAGCAAGCGCCGCGCATGGTCCAACCGCAGTTGCTCGACATAGCCTTTCAGCGTCGTCCCCACATGGACAGTGAACAGGCGATTTAACTGCCCCACGCTCAGCCCATAAGACTGCGCAAAGGCCTTCTCATCCAGCGGTTCGTTCAAGGGCATGTCCTCGAGTTGATGGATTGCGTGGCTGACACGCTCGTCGATGCGCGACACGAGCGTCCCGCTGAAGCCAAGGCTTTGCATTGTGCTGTCATACGTCGCCAGCCAGCCCAGTGTTGCCTGTTCGATGCGGACAAAGTCGGCCAGGCGGGCGGGAACCTTCATCGCCGTGGTGCTGGACTTGGCTTTGGAAAGGTATGGCCGAACCGTGCGCACCAGCGCAGTCGTGCGCCGTTCGAGCAGTGGAAAATCGCCCGACGGGAAGCGGACCCACCGATCGTGCCGGTACAGCGGCTGTCCAGTCGGCCAGCGGGCAATGAGACGTACGGAGATGATGTGAGCGTCGTGGGTAAAGTCATGCCGGTTCTTATCTTCCGGCAAAAAAAGCCATTCGCCCGCCCGGGCCCGGATCACCCCGGACTTCACCCCTGCCGCCTCCACCTCACCCCGCTGAATCAGCCAGGCCATAACCGACGCCACCTCCCGTGACGCGTAATGCACCCGCTGCGGCATGCCCTCATAGGCCCACACCAGCCGCACGTACAGACGCGACCACTCATGCAGCGGACGGCGAACGGGCAAACCGGTGCTCATGCACAAAAATGATATCTTTTCGCATAATTGCAGCAACTGTTTTTCATCTCACTGTGCCGATATGTGGTGTATCTTATAGCATCGGGAATCCTCAGTGGTCGCAGGGCGGCCATGCTTTGCTCGTGCGCCACGGGGTCCCACGACACCCCCAATGGAGGACGATACATGCTCAAGAAATGCACAGCCTTTCTGGCGCTTACCGCATTGGCAACGCTGACCCCCGTGGCATCCGGCGCGATGCTGGATTTCGAAACGGCCGATCAGTTCGAGAATAACTTCCGCAAGGTGTTTGGAACGGCTACCGCCATCCAGACGTCCAACGGCGCAGACAATGATTTTGTCAGCATCGGTAACGGCACCAGCTTCATCGCATTCTACGATACCACACCGCTTGATCCCGGAACCGGCAGCGGCACGGGTGCCGACGCATTCACCGGACCGCTGACCATCCAAACCGACGTTCGCTTTCCCAATAGCGGTAACTCCTTCGGCATCTTTCTGATCAATGCCGACGATCAAAGCCAGTCACATCTGGTGCTGTTCAACTACAATAACAGGATCCGCATCTTTCCGGCTGCCAACCCTGATCCGGCCGCCAACAGCTTGGGGACCCCTATCTACGACACCGAATTCCCCGACTCGAATATCAACAATACGGCCTGGTCAACCTTGACCGTTGACTACACGGTCAATGCAGAGAACGAACCGGTCATCAGTGTGACGATGGGCAACCTTGCCACCGGTCCCATCACGCTGGAGAACGTCACCGCCTTCGACAGCGTGTCCGTCGGGATTCGCGTCAGCCCTCCCGGCAATGCGACGAATATCGTCATTGAGCTCGACAATTTCTCGATCGTGCCCGAGCCCAGCGCCCTGGCCCTGACATCCCTGGCAGGCGGACTGCTGCTCAGTCGTCGCCGGCGCTCGTGAATGGCATCTTGAATCGATGCCACAACCAGTTCGCTGAAGGCGCCCTGCGGGGTTTGCCTTGGCACGTCAGTCTGAGATTATCAGGATCGCGCTACAGCGCGTTTTCAAGGGATGCGGTAGGCGGCGGCTGGCGCCGTCTACCGCGTAACCGGCTTCTGAAGACCATCCACCTCGTCGGCTCGCTCCTGTTGACACAGGCATTCTGGATGCCAAAGTAACGTCGCTGTAGTCTAGGGGGGAGAAACAGGGCCTGTCAGTTTGACATACCTCTGGGGAGCAAAGGCAGATCTCGATTTATGTCCTGCAGGGACATAATGTTAGATGAGCTCCCTGTCCCGCCTATCAAAAAATCTTGATCAGCCAGCCAATTCGGGGGTTCGCGCGGGCAGGGATAGCGGCGAAAAAAACCGACATGGGCTAACAAGGACGACCCGCATCTGTCCGATTAAGAGATAAGAATCAGCGGGTTTACCTGGAAACGGGTCTATGTTATCAGACGTTCCTCGCTGGGACAGGATCGTCGGTTCCGCCAGCAAGCTGTACCGTTAGGGAAATACATACGTCATGGAAGTCACAATCATCGGTTGCGGATATGTCGGGCTGGTCACAGCCACCTGCCTCGCAAGCATCGGCCATACCGTACGCGGCGTGGAGAAGGATCCCCGCAAACTCAAAACCCTCCAGGATGGCCATTGCCCCATCTTCGAGCCGGGACTCGCTGAACTGATGCAGGAGCATTTCGCCTCCGGCGCCCTTCAGTTTACCAGTAACGTCAAAGAAGCCGTCCGTGATGCTGAGATCATCTTCCTGTGCGTCGGCACGCCCCCCAAACCCGACGGCACCGTCGACATGAGCTTCCTGGAAGGCGCAGGCAAGGAAGTCTGTGACGCCCTCAGCGAAGATCGCGCCGACACGCTGGTGACGATTGTCGTCAAGTCGACCGTCCCCGCCGGCACGAATCGCAAGCTCTATAACTTCCTGCGCGAACAGACCAAAGCCAACGTGCAGGTCGTGTCCAACCCCGAGTTCCTCCGGGAAGGATCGGCTGTGCAGGACTTCCTCGAACCCGATCGCATCGTGATCGGCGGCGATTCGCCCGAGGCGTTCCGCATGATGCGCCGGCTGTACGATCCGATCATCAAGCGCGAGGAAAACTTCCTCACAATGAACTGGGAATCGGCGGAACTGACCAAGTACGCCGCCAACACGATGCTGGCTGCTCGCATCTCATTCATGAACGAGATGACGATCCTCTGCGAGCACTACGGCGCGGATATTGAGGACATCCGCAAGGGCATCGGCACCGACTATCGCATCGGCCCGGCGTTCCTGCGGGCGGGGTGCGGCTATGGCGGATCCTGCTTCCCCAAGGATGTGGCAGCGATGGAGCACATTTCGCGTGCAGCCGGCCACGAATCACTGTTCGTCAACGCGATCCAAACGACCAACCGCAACCAGAAGAAGCGATTTGTCGACAAGATTGCCGACAAGCTCGGCCGGTCGCTCGATGGCGCAACCATCGCGGTGTGGGGCTTGGCGTTCAAAGCCGACACTGACGACATCCGCGAATCGCCCGCCATTGACGTCATCAAGTACCTGCTGGAGCGGGGCGCGCATGTGAGAGCGACCGATCCGCGGGCAATGAACAACATGAAGGAGATTTTCGGCGACCAGGTCGAGTGGTTCAACGATCCGGTGAGCTGCGCCGTCGGCTGTGACGCGGTCGCCCTGCTGACCGACTGGCCGATTTACAGCACCCTGCCGTTCCGCAAGATTGCCGCGACGATGAACACGCCGATCATCTTCGACGGCCGCAACTGCCTGCATCGCGACGTGATGCGCGAGACCGGCTTCCAGTACTACCCGATCGGCCGGCCACCGGTCGAGGCAACACTGCGGCTGCGAAACCGCGTGTAAGACCATCGCACCCGTGGTTGACTGAAACGCATCAGGATCCCGGCTGACAGATAGCCGGGATCCTTTTTTTGCCCGGCCATCATGGCAACAGTATGCTGGTCGCCATGGCAGACTCCACCTCGACCGACTTCCCGTTTATTTCCAACTACTTCGGGACACACGCAGCCGAAACGCCCCGCCGCTACGCCTTTACCGCCCAGGACGTCACGACGCTGCGCCACTGGCAGCAGACGCTGCGATCTGAACTGATCCGCCACCTGGGCATTAACCGCATTGCCGCCCGCTGCACAACGCCCCCCTTCGCGCACAAGCGAGGTGAAGTCCGCCTCGAGGATCACATCCGTGAGGACTGGGAGATCTGGACCGAGCCGGGCATGCGCGTGCCGTTTTTCCTGTTGCGGCCGCTCGACATTGACGGTCCGCGTCCGCTGGTGTTGTGCCCCCATGGCCACAACAAGCGTGGCCGATACGACTATGCCGGCATCACGACCGACGCATCGGGACAGACGTTCTCCATCGACGGTGATCGCGATATCGCCCTCCAGGCGGTGCGCCAGGGATATATCGCCATCGCGCCCGAAACCCGTGCTTTTGGAGAAAGCCGATTCGCCCGCGAGCAGCAGTCCGACGGCATCCATTCATGCATTACCTGGCAGAGCCGGGCACTGATGTTCGGACGGACGCTCATCGGCGAACGCGTGTGGGACATGATGCGGCTGATCGACTACGCCGCGACACGGCCGGAGATCGATCTGTCGCGCATCGTGATCACCGGCAATTCCGGCGGCGGCACGGTTACCCTGTTCGCGGCAGCGATCGATACGCGAATCAGCGTCGCGGTGCCCGGTTCATATTTCTGCATGTTCGCCGACTCGATCGGCTCGATCCATCACTGCCCGTGCAACTATTACCCGGGAATGATGGAACTGGCGGAGATGCCGGAGATCGCGGGCCTGATCGCGCCACGGCCGTTCCTGGCTGTGAATGGAGAGCATGATCCGATTTTCCCCAAATCGGGAACGCAAAAGGCCTTTGAAACGCTCAAGCGGATTTACTCCGTAGCCGGTGCCGCTGATCGATGTGAATTGTTTTTCGGCGATGGCGAGCATCGCTACTTCGCCGAACCAGTATGGCCATTCGTACGGCAATGGCTGGAGGAAGGCCGTTAACCACGGCTGCATGGTCTCGTCATGGCAAATATGAGATATACCCCGCTTCACGCTGGCGTGAATCGGATCGGATAAAAAGGCAGCCCAACGGCGCTGAACGTCAGGCCCACACCCAGCCAGATGGTACTGGCGATCGCTTCGCCGATGATCATGCCCATCATCGCCGGCTGAAGCGCCGTATACAGACTCGCTCCCCCGAATCGCAACGCCACCGTTCGCACCAGCCAGCCAAGCAGAATGCTGAACCACAGTTGATGCATCGGCCAGGCAGCCATGAACAGGTATCCCACCGGATGGAACGGCCACCACGTATACCGCAATCGCATCACGGCCAGGAAAACCGTTCCCAGCGCTCCGCCTATCACATGACTGGCTGGGTCGAAAGTGTAGTTGTACGTCTGGCGATCATATTCGAGGGTGGGTCCGAAAATGACGCCGGGCACCGCATCGCTGCCGATGCTTCGGTTCACCGGATGCGCATCATGATCGTGCAGCTCGTAGGCGTACTTGTATTCCACCCAGATCATCGACACATAACTGAGCAGGAACCCCAATACCAGCACGCCACTCACCAGCCAGATGATCTTGCGGCCGGTCGATCGCTCCGCCCTGCTGACTTCCTGGGATTGCTGGGATTCAAACACGGTCTGGTCCGTGATCTTCAGCGCATGGCTGGCGAAAACGCCAAAGCTCTCGCGCGCATCGTTGTGAATGATGCGCAACATCGTTCCTCGGTAAAACGACTGCACCGGGATCGACTGTTCGCCCGTGTAATAACTGGTGATCTGCCAGGGACGCATCAGATTCAGCAGCGTGCCTGGATGGACCAGCCCTGTTTCGGCGACGATGCGCGCCAGCAGGAAAAATCCCAACAGCATCAATCCTGTAATGAGGATCGCCGATCCGAAGGTCATCCCCATGACGACCATCCAGCCGATCATCAGCCCCACGAAGGCTACAAACAGCCAGAACGCCGTCCGGTACGAAAGATATCGCCCGCGCACCTCCCCTTCGCGCTCCCCGCGAAACGCCTGCCGCAATACCAATCCCCAGTGCTTGCGGCCGATCCAGATGACAATTCCCGCGTAGGCAAGCATACCCCCAAAATGCTGATCCTGGAGTCCCGGCATGCCGGGATCGCCAGTGGCCATGCCCACCGGGATCTGCCACAACGCCGCAGCCACCGCAAAAAACCACAGGCTGAACGACACCGCCCCTGGCAACAGGTATGCCACCCCCACCGCCGTAAAGAAAATCGTTGACTGCTTCAACGACCAGTGCATGTAGCTCAGCGGCTGCTCGGTAAACAGAGCCCAGAGGCTGTAACGTACCGGAATCTCCGGGAAATACACCGGCAGGTACACATGCAGCGCATTGCCCGCATGAATGACGTTGATCCCGATAAACATGATCCAGAACGCGCGCTTGGCCATCATGCCGCCAAACCAGCGTCCGGCTTGGGGCTTTTCCAGCAGCGACAACTGAATCTGCGCCAACGGAAAGCTCAGCCGCTCATTTTCGTACCACTGGCGCCGCACGATCACGAGCATGCATAGAATCGCGCCATGAAATGCAATGAAATACACGCCCCACGTCAGCAGCGGCTGCACCCAGGCCCAATAGGGAGGCGGTTCATCCCCCGTCCAGCGATGAACAAATCCGGTGACAACGGGATCCTGGGCCCATTCGGCCGGGGTATCGCCTGCAAACACCGGAAATAGCCACTTGGGCAGGTTCATCCGCGATAGCAGCTCGGCTGCATCAGCATCGGCTGCGGCATTCCAGAACGGATATACCAGGGATGCCGGGAAGTAGCGCATCAAAGCACTCGCGGGCAAGGCGCTGGCTACCAGCATCATCGCCAGCACAATTCCCATTTCGCCACTGCTCAACGCCCAGCGCGGTTTCCAGTAGCTCAGCGGACCATTCACCAGCGCCGCCAGCAGGAAACTGAGCGCCAGCGCCGCCAGTGGCAGGCTGTTGCCTACCATGAACGTATTCCAGACGACATAGTCGTTGTACGGCGTAAGCAGGCAGATCGTCGCCACGCCCACCATGCCGATCATGACGCTGCGAAGCGTCACGGCTGGGCGATCAGCCATAAGCGAGGCAGAAACGGGGAGAGGTCTTGACCTCAATGCAATGTGCCTCCAGGAACTCCTGAGATCGGCAACCACCGTCATCAAGACGGCAGAAAGCGGATCGGATAAAACGTCATTCCACTGGCGCTGAATAACAGGCCAAGGCCCAGCCAAATCGCCGAGGCGACGGCTTCGCCAATGATCAGCCCCATCATCACGGGCTGCAATCCCGTATACCCCTTTGCGCCACCAAACCGCAGCGCCACGGTCCGCACCAGCCATCCCAGCATGATGCTGAACCACAACTGCCGCATCGGGCCCGTTGCCATGAACAAGTAACCCACCGGGTGCAGCGGCCACCACGCAAATTGCAGCCGCATGACCGACAGGAATACCGTCATCACGCCACCACCGACAAGGTGCAGGGCGGGACTGAACCTGTAGTTGTAGTTGTGCTGTTCGTACTGCAGCGTCGGCGAAAACATCACGCTTGGGACCGCGTTGCCCGAAAAATGTCGGTTCACCGCACGCGGCTCCTGGTCGTGCAGTTCGTAGGCGTATTCGTATTCCACCCACAGCATCGACGCGTAGCTGAGCACAAATCCCACAACCAGCACGGCTGCGAACAGCAGGATGATCTTCCGGCCGGTCGAGCGCTCCTCACGCCGCGTCATGCGGCTGTCGCGGCGATTGAAGATGGTCTCGTCGGTCAGCTTCAGCCCGTGGCTGACGAACACGCCGAAGCTCTCGCGCGCATCGTTGTGAATCATGTACAGCATGCTGCCCCGATAGAACGACTGCACCGGAATTGCCTGCTCACCGGTGTAGTAGCTCAACCACTGCCACGGCTTCATGAATGGCAGGAGGTTGCCCGGATGCAGCAATCCGGTCTCGGCGACGATCCGCGCCAGCAGGAAAAAGCCCAGGAGCAGCAGTGTGGTGATCACCACCGCCGCCAGCGGTGTCATGCCCATGGTGATCATCCAGCCGATCACCAGTCCGACAAACGCCATCAGCATCCAGAACGCCGCCCGGTACGACAGGTATCGACCTCGCGGCTCATCCTCGCGCTCCCCGCGAAACGCCTGCTTCAGCACCAGCCACCAGTGCTTGCGCCCGATCCACACGATAATCCCCGCATACGCCAGCATTCCCCCGAAATGCTGTTCCCGTGAAGCAATGCCCGGATCGCCCGTTACCATGCCCACAGGAATGTGCCACAGCGCAAACGCCACCGCGAAAAACCACAGGCTGAACGAGATCGCACCGGGAAGCAGGTACGCTACCCCGACGGCCGTAAAAAACACCGTCGACTGCTTCACCGCCCAGCCCGCGTAGCTCAGCGGGGCTTCGGACATGATGTCATTGAAGTCAAACCTGACCGGAATCTCCGGAAAGTAGAGCGGGTAATAGACGTGCAACGCGTTAAAACCATGCAGCACGTTGATCCCCACCAGGACAATCCAGAACGAGCGACGCGCCATCACCCCCCCGAACCATCGTCCTGGCTGGGGCGTTTCCAACAGCGCCAGTTGGATCTGCGCCAGGGGAAACGTCAGCCGCTCGTTCTCGTACCACTGGCGGCGCACGATCACCAGCAGGCACAGGATCGCCCCGTGGAAACCGATAAAGTAGACGCCCCACGTCAATGCCGGACGCACCCATGCCAGGTACGGCGGTGTTCCCTCCTGCGTCCACCGTCCCACAAAACCGGTAACCACCGGATCCTGCGCCCATGCGCTCGGCGTGTCGCTCTCGAAATCGGGAAACAGCCACTCCGGCAGATCCATCCGCGAGATCAGGTTACCGGCATCTGCGTTCGAGCCGCCCAACCAGACCGGGTAAATCAGCGTTGCCGGGAAATACCGCATCAATGCGCTGGCTGGCAGCGCGCTGGCGACGAGCATCATCGCCAGGATGACCCCCAACTCGCCGCTGCTGAGGGCGCGGTGCGGCTTCCACACACTCAGCGGCCCGTTCACCAGCGCCGCCAGCAGAAAGCTGAGTGTCAGGGCCGCCAGCGGCAGGCTATTGCCCACCATGAACGTATTCCACAGAACGTAATCGTTGTATGGCGTCAGCAAGCAGATGATGGCCACGCCGATCATGCCCAGTACGATGCTGCGAAATGTGATCGCACGTGGCTGGGGGGATAGATTATTCCTGAGGGAGTCAGCCATGCGCCGCGAAGTTGTACCCGAAAAACGGTCAGCGGACAGCCCCAGCTGGATCGGGATCCCATTACAACGCCGGCTGCGAGATCTTCGCCGAAAACCTCGCAGCCGGCTGTTCACCATGCATGGATTAGCGCGAATTACCCGGCCAGTTCTTCAACCAATGACACCTCCACAACCGGCTGGTCTGCCGCATCGGGTGCGTCCACTCCGCGGTGGGCGATCAGCGGCGCGATCACCAGCGAAACCACCGCAATGAGCTTGATGAGGATGTTGAGGCTAGGGCCGCTGGTGTCCTTGAACGGATCCCCGACGGTGTCGCCGACCACCGCAGCCTTGTGGGCATCGGAGCCTTTGACAAGCTGCTGACCATCGATCTCCATCCCACCTTCGATCCGCTTCTTGGCATTGTCCCATGCGCCACCGGAGTTGGCCTGAAAGAGGGCCAGAAGCACGCCGGAGACAGTCACGCCCGCCAGCAGCCCGCCGAGCATCTCCTTGGAGATGAACCCGATCACTACCGGGGTGAGCACTGCCAGCACACCCGGTGCGATCATTTCACGGATCGCAGCCCTGGTCGAAATGTCGACGCACCGGGCATATTCGGCCTTGGCGGTGCCTTCCCGCAGGCCCGCAATCTCCCGGAACTGCCGCCCGACTTCATTAATCATGTCACCGGCAGCGCGACCCACCGCTCCCATCGCCATCGCGCTGAAGACAAACGGCAGCATCGCACCGATGAACAACCCCCCCATGATCATCGGACTGGAAACGTCAATGGTCACCAATCCTGCCTGCTCCATGTACGCGGCAAACAGCGCCAAGGCTGTCAGCGCAGCTGAGCCAATGGCAAATCCCTTGCCGATGGCTGCGGTGGTGTTGCCCACCGCGTCCAGCTTATCGGTACGCTCCCGCACTTCCGGAGGCAGGCCAGCCATTTCCGCGATACCACCGGAGTTGTCACTGATCGGGCCATAAGCATCCACCGCCAGTTGCATTCCCAGCACGCTGAGCATGCCGACCGCGGAAATCGCAATCCCGTACAACCCCGCGAAATGGGCTGCTCCGATGATCGCAGCCGCCAGTACCACAATGGGCAGACCGGTGGACATCATTCCCACGCCCAGGCCGGCGATGATATTGGTCGCCGCACCCGTCATGCTCTGCTTGGCGATGTGGTAGGTAGGCCGGTTGTGCGTTGAGCAGAAATACTCCGTGATCAGCCCGATCAATACACCTGCCACCAAACCAATCACCACTGCCCAGAAAACGCCCAGCTTCGTAAAGGTGAAGACGGCGCCTGCCCGGGCCAGATCCGGGGCACTCCAGGAATCAGGCAGGACAAACCAAATGATCGCGAACGCAGCGCCGGCCATCAGCACAGCCGCCGTCAGTTCGCCAACATTCAGACCCTTTTGAGGATCTCCGCCTTCCCTCACGCGCACCATCAACGCACCGATAATCGAGCAGATAATCCCCGCAGCGGAAAGAATCAGCGGCAGGATCACCGCCGCCAGCGGGAACCACTCGGCTGCTTCCATTCCGTTGATGAAAGTTGCCCCCAGCAACATGGCGCCGATGATCGCGCCGACATAGCTCTCAAACAGGTCCGCCCCCATGCCGGCCACGTCGCCGACGTTGTCGCCCACGTTGTCGGCGATGGTTGCGGGGTTGCGGGGGTCATCCTCGGGAATACCCTCGTACACCTTCCCCGCCAGGTCGGCGCCGACGTCGGCAGCCTTGGTGTAAATCCCCCCACCCACGCGGGCGAACAAGGCAATCGAGCTGGCACCCAGCGAGAAACCGGACAGGATCGTGATAATCCGCTGGATGCTGGTCTGCGTGGGCAGCCCTTCATGCACCTCTACGAATCCCATGTTGAGATACAGCAGGTACAGAACGCTCACTCCCAGCACACCCAGTCCTACCACGCACAGGCCCATGACCAGCCCACCGCTGAATGCGACGTTCAGCGCTCGTGGCAGACTGGTGCGGGCGGCATTGGCAGTCCGCACGTTAGCCTGGGTGGCTACGCGCATCCCGATGATCCCTGCCAGACCCGAGCAGAACGCCCCCACCACAAAGCTCAGCGCAATCAGTGGGCTGGAGGATTCGCTGCCCATATAGCCGATCGCCAACAGGGCTGCGATAATGATGACGAAGATCACCAGTACCTGGTATTCGCGTCGCAGGAACGCAATGGCGCCCTCCCGGATGTGGCTGGCAATTTCCCGCATTTTGGGGTCGCCGGCCTCCTGCCGGTTGATCCAGTTGGCTCGCATATAGGCATAAATCAGGGCGATAACGCCCGCGACGGGTATGAGATAGATAATCGTATCCATATCGAGTTTCGTCTCGTTTCTGCGGACCCAACAATTCTGCCGGATGTAGAGCGATAAGTGATGAATCAATCCTCACTTACAGGAAATACGATCGTCGTATTCCTCGCCTGTACACCACCAAGGGCACGGATGGGGGTGGTCCGCCCACCCCATATAGGACATGATCATCCGAATTGTTTCACGCACCCGCAAGCCCTCCCGCCAACAGTGCGATTTAAACGCATGTAAGATATGTACTGACAACGGTTCCACGCAAGCTTCTTTATTTCGTACCCCCGGAATCTGCCATGTGGTGGCAAAGCTCGTTACGAACCAGGCGAAACCGAATTCCTATTCCGCAAGGAACACACAACTCTTGGTCGCGCGGGTGGTTGATTCAGGGTTCTTCCTCTATAATGACCCTTTGTCACTATGCGGAGCCCATTCAGAGATGATTGATACCCAGACGCTGCCGGACAATGTCCTGACCACCCAGCTTAAAAAGCTGGTCAACTGGTCACGCCGAAGCTCACTTTGGCCAATTCCCTTTGCCACCGCCTGTTGTGGCATCGAACTGATGGCCACCGCCGCCAGCCGGTTCGACCTGGCCCGGTTTGGCATGGAGCGCATGAGCTTCAGCCCCCGACAAGCCGACCTCATGATCGTGGCCGGCCGTGTCACCATCAAAATGATGCCGGTGCTCCAGCACATTTACCAGCAGATGGTCGAACCCAAGTGGGTCATCTCCATGGGTGCTTGCGCCAGCACCGGCGGCGTCTTTGACGCTTATGCCACCATCCAGGGCATTGACCAGTTCATGCCGGTCGATGTCTATGTTCCGGGCTGCCCGCCGCGTCCGGAGACGCTGATGGAAGGAATCATGGCGATCCACCGGATGATTGAGGTCCATGGCCTGCCCACGGGTAAGCGTCGCCCCCTGCAGATTGCCATCGAACCCAGTTACCATCCCGCTCCCCAGCCGGTTGGCGTTCCGGTCACCGTCGGCGGCAAGGCGGTGTAGCCACCGTGCAACATTGGGGTCGTGAATCGCGGATAGA
Source organism: uncultured Tepidisphaeraceae bacterium (assembly GCA_964606625.1). Classification (GTDB taxonomy): domain Bacteria; phylum Planctomycetota; class Phycisphaerae; order Tepidisphaerales; family Tepidisphaeraceae; genus CALEKX01. Next base: position 13,341 of record CAZSJB010000008.1, read on the forward strand.
GCGGCATCGCGGGGCCTTCGTATCCCCGTCCGCCGTCAACAGTTCGCCACCTTGGGTGTCGACTTCATTCCGCACTGGTGAAATTCCTCACAATCGCCTATATCATTCCTCATCCGTCCATTAACCATCGGATGTACGCCAATGCCAAAGATCACCGTTGACGGAAAAACAATCGAAGCCAAGGACAAGCAGATGGTCCTACAGGCTTGCCTGGATGCGGGAATCGAACTGCCCCACTACTGTTATCACCCGGGGCTGAGCATCCCGGCTTCCTGCCGCATCTGCCTGATGGAGGTGGAGGGTATCCCCAAGCTCGTCCCCTCCTGCCAGACCCCCGTCCGGGATGGCATGGTCATCCACACCAAATCCCCCAAGGCCATCGCCAACCAGAAAGCGGTGATGGAGTTTCTGCTGGTCAACCATCCGCTGGACTGCCCTGTCTGTGATCAGGCTGGCGAATGCTACCTTCAGGACTATTCCTACGAGTACGGCCGCTCACAAAGCCGCCTCCAAGAACCCAAGCACAAGAAGCCGAAAAAAGACATCGGCAAAAACATCCTCCTGTACTCGGACCGGTGCATCATGTGCACCCGCTGCGTGCGCTTTACCCGTGAAATCAGCGGCGAAAGCGAGTTGTACGTTGACGGCCGCGGCCACAAGGAAGAAATTGACATCTTCCCGGGCAAACCCCTGGACAACAAACTGGCGGGCAACGTGGTGGACCTGTGCCCTGTCGGCGCCCTGCTGGACAAGGATTTCCTGTTCAAGCAGCGTGTCTGGCTGCTCAAGCGGGTTCCGTCGATCAGCCCGGCTGACTCAGGCGGCGAAAACTGCTGGATCGAGTTTAACGAGGGCCGCATCTACCGAATCAAGCCCCGTTACAACCCCGATGTGAATACCTGGTGGATCAGCGACGACACGCGCTACAGCTATCACGTCGTCCATGATGAAAACCGCCTCCGCCAGGCCCGCAAGCTGCAATACGGCACGCAAGTGGATGTCGATTACGACACCGCCATCAGCGAAGCCCTCGCCGGCTTGGAAAAGATCAAGAACGAATCTGGCGAAGGCAGCCTGTATGCGATGCTTTCGCCGATGATGGCCTGCGAAGAGGCTTGGCTGCTCATCCAGGCAATCCGCAACATCGACCCCAAAGCCGTGCTCGTGCTGGGGCCTGTGCCCACGACCGGCGAAGATGAGGTCTTCCGCAACAGCCTCACAGGTAAGGAAACCTTCCGCATCAAGGCGGAAAAGGTTCCCAACGCCAATGGCGTCCGTCGCGTGATGGACATGGCAGGCGGCCCCCGGGCCACTTTCGAGGAGTTCGCCGCCGGCGAAGCCACCCATATCCAGGCGCTCAAGGGTGGATGGATCGTGGGCGGATATCACAGCGAATGGGTGCCCAAGACACTGCCTGATCTGTTCACAAAGGGCTTTAAAGTGGTGCAGGACATCCTGCCCAGCCCGATCGCGGACACCGCCGACATCCTCCTGCCGGCAGCCACCTGGGCCGAAAAGGACGGAACTTGGGAAAACTACCAGAACCGCCTCCAGGTGTTCACGGCAGCCATTACCCCGGCTGAGGGCACGCGGCGCGAAGGCGATGTCTACTACAAACTCCTGAACCGCACTGGCATGTATCATGCCGAGACCATCCGCCAGGAAATGGGTGATGTCTTCGCCGAAGTCACCATCCCGTCCGAGGACGCTGAAGAACCGGCCTTCGAGTTCGTGGAGTTGTAAGACCCACACGGCACGGGCATCGCCCTCGTGCAGAATCCGGGTGTAGATTTGGCATGGGCGAGGTGTCCATGCTACTGGACAATTGAAGATTCAGTACCGTCCCGGCGACCGGTGCGTCGCCGGCTGTTAACTGAGCCGAGAAGCAAGACCATGCTCGACTGGATTCAATCCAATATCCCCCCGTGGCTGTATATCCTGTTCGCCATCCACTTTGCCGTTCTTGGCTTGGTGGCATATTTGATCCTGTTGGAGCGCAAGGTCGCTTCGTGGGTTCAGGACCGGGTGGGCCCCAACCGTGTCGGGCCGTTCGGCTTGCTCCAGCCATTGGCTGACGGGCTGAAGTTCTTTATCAAGGAAGATTATCGTCCCAAGGGCGCCGACAAGATCCTCTTCACGATCGCGCCGATCATCATGATCATCGTGGTCATCATCTCGATCGCGGTGATCCCCTGGGGAGGTATCAAAGGATCGCAGCAGACCATCGATCTCACCCCTGCCATCAACGCCGGCGCAACGCCCGGCCAAGCCGTTGCCCAGGCGATGGCGGACATCGACCGCGAGTTGCCCCCCTTCCACAGCGTGCTGGGTCATTTGAAACTGCAGGTGCTGCCCGCTGGGACACAACTGGCCTATTACGCCGATCCCCATGTGCAGACCGTGCTGTTCAACCTCGAGGGCAATGTCCTGCCCGGCCAGCAGACGCTGGTCCTGAAGGAAGATGATCGGCTGTACGCCACCTACACCACCGGTTGGCATTTCCAGATCGCAAACGTCAACATTGGGGTGTTGTACATCGTTGCGACGCTGTCACTGGCGGTCTACGGGGTGGTGGTTGGCGGTTGGGCCAGCAACAACAAATATTCATTCCTGGGCGGGCTGCGCGCCACAGCCAACATGATCAGCTACGAAATCCCGATGGGATTGGCAATCGTGACGGTCGTGGTGATGTTTGGCACGCTGGATCTGGCCGAAATCGTGGATCGCCAAGCCCACTACTGGGCCGGCTGGATCCCGGCATGGAACATTTTCGCTCATCCACTGGCGTTTTTCATGTTCCTGATCTGCATCCATGCCGAAGCCAACCGCGCCCCGTTCGATACCGCCGAAGCCGAACAGGAACTGGTCGGTGGTTATCACACCGAATACAGCTCAATTCGTTTCGCCCTGTTCTTCATGGCTGAATACGCCGGCATGGTGACGACCAGTGCCCTGCTGGTGGCGCTGTTCCTGGGCGGCTGGCATTTTCCGGGCCTCACCGGAACGGATCCGGTTAATCCGTCGGTTACCGACAGCCTGGTCGTCTGTCTGCTGCGAACGGTGGTCTTCTTCGTGAAAACCATCCTGGTCCTGTTCATCTTCATGTGGGTGCGGTGGAGCCTGCCGCGTTTCCGCTTCGATCAGATCCTCAACCTCGCATGGCGTGGATTGATTCCGGTAGGCATCGCGATCTTCCTGTCGATGGTGCTGACGCTGTTCTTCTTCGGAGCGACCAGCGACAGCTTCCTGACCCTCCGCCGGCTGGATGGCACGATGGCGTTGATCATGCTCGGCTCGAACGCGGTGATCCTGGCGATCATCATGTCTGTCAGCCGCCTGATTCCCGCGTCCAACCTGAACCGCCGCGTGAAGGTCCCCGGCAGCCGATTCCAACAGACGCCGCTCCCCGGCAGCCCGGTGCGGCAGCCCGCCCCGGCAACGCCGATCGAAGGCGATACCGGTCCTGCCGGTGCAGCCACCAGCGGCGCCGTCGCATGGTAGTTTTCAATCCAGTGTCGATGTGCAGCATCGGCCAATGTTGAGTCAGTGATCATGAAGCAGTCGGATATCATCGAACTTCAGGAACCGCAGCTTACCCTCGCCGACCAGTTCTACCTTCCACAGGTGTTTGTCGGCCTGGGCACGACGCTGACGCATATGTTCCGCGTGCTCAGCGGGAATCACCGGGTTATTCAGTATCCCGAGCAGCGGCGAGAGGATCTGCCTGTCGAGCAAGGCGGCATGAACCTCTCGACGTACCGGGGGGTCCATCGTCTCAACAAAGACGAGGAAGGCCGCGTCAAGTGCGTTGCCTGCTTCATGTGCTCAACCGCCTGCCCGGCACGCTGCATCCATATTGAAGCGGCTGAATCTCCCTGGGATGATCGCGAAAAGTATCCTGCCAAGTTCGATATTGACGAACTCCGCTGCATCTACTGTGGTATGTGCGAAGAAGCCTGCCCCGTGGATGCCATCGAGCTGACTCACATTTACGATGTGGTCGGCACGACCCGCCAGGAAATGATCTTCGACAAGGCCAAGCTCCTCCGTATCTATGACGAGACGGTGGAGAAAGAACCGATGTGATGGGCTGGTCCGTTGTCAGCCGTACGTTGTATGAAGCAACCGCACCCACTGACAACGGACCTCCCTGTTTTTCCTCTTAATACACAGATTCCGGGAAGTAGTACGTCTGTGCGTTCTCCGGCGTGATCAGGTGCACATTCAGGGTCAGCGATTTCTGATCCTGCTCCTGCGCCTTGGCGGCTTCGAGCTGCTCCCGGGTGATGCCCAGGTGCTCGTGGATATCGTCGTGCGCCTCGACGAAATCGCCCTCCCGCATCTGGGCCACCGCCAGCTCAATACCGGCTGCGATCATGCCCGGAGGATAGGTAACGTCCGCCGGATACATCGGATCCTTATCCAGCACGCGCTTGACGATGTCCTTCATCCCCGCGCCGCCCATGATCCAGATGTCATCCTGGCGACCGGCTTCGCGGATCGCCTGCTCCACCCCCAGGGCCATGTCGTCGTCTGCTGCCCAGACCGCGTCGATGTTGTTGAACTGCGTCAGGAAGTTCTGCATGACTGCGTGAGCATCCTGGCGGTTCCAGTTGCCCGGCTGACTGCCCAGCACCTTGATCTCCGGATGCTGGTTGAAGACTTCCATAGCCGCCGCGTAGCGCTCTTCATCGATTTCCACCGGCAGGCCGCGCAGGATGACGATGTTGCCCTTGCCGCCCAACTTCTCGACCATGTACTTGGCGCTTTCCCGGCCGAAGGCGCGGTTATCGCCGGCAACATAGATGTCCGCCACGGGCTGGGACAGTCCACGATCCACACTGACCACGTACGCCCCTTCCTCCTTGGCCCGGCGGATCGCTGGAACCGGCGTGTCCGAGTCAAACGGCAGCACCACCAGGGCATCCACGCCCTTGATCAGCATCGTCTCAATCTGCGAAGCCTGTTCCTTGGCATTGCTGGCCCGCTGGAATTGCCACTCGATGTCGGGGTACTTGGCGATGGTCTGCTCAGCCCACCACCCCACCCCGGCCGGCCAGCCATGCGTCGCAGCCGGGATCGAGACCCCGATGCGGATCTTCGCTCCATTGCTCTCCCCCGCGCTACCACTGCCACCCTCACCACAGCCACTCAGCCCAATCAGGCCTGCCATGGTCACCAGCATTCCAGCCAGCCACTTGCGTCGCGTCATATCCTCTCCTTTCGCATGAATTGCGATTATTCGCAGCATTATAGCGTTGATTGTCCTGGCGCTACGGTGTGTGATGCTCCGCTCACGCCAGCGTATCCGACTCGAGATTGAGATACTTCACTTCCTGCTCCGACAATTCAATGTCCAGTGCCGGAAGGCTGGTACGCGTCTCCTCCAGGGTGCGCGGACCAATGAGCGCATACGTCGGAAACGGCTGACACAGCACATACGCCAGCGCGATGTTGATCGGCAGGACGTTGTATTTCTCAGCCAGTTCGATCGCTCGGGCCTGACGCTGGAAGTTGTCGTCACTGTACCAGCAGCGGACCTTCTCCTTGTCCTTGGTTTTGTCGGGGGCACTGATCTCAGGAATGAAGAATCCGCGTGCTTGGCTACTCCAACTGAACAGCGCCATCTGGGTCTGTTTCAACCATGCGCGC
>CAZSJB010000009.1:0-8108 GCA_964606625.1 uncultured Tepidisphaeraceae bacterium
AGCGCAACTACTGCGACGTATTGAAGGGCGGCACGGTGTTGTCACATCAAGCTGATGGTGCAGAACACTTCTGAAAATCCCTCAAGAGGGAAAGGGCGATGCGGTATTTCTCAGCTGCGGTCTATATTGATCGAGCGTCTGGAGGTTCTTCTTCAAGAACGTGGCGGTGTCGGTGAGATCAGCCTTCTACAACTTCCTGAGAAGGTGGCGGACGATACGCTGAAGGTTCTGATTACCAATCAAGAGGGGCGACCTGTTGCTGTCATCTTGTGGTCATCGTCCGTAGAGCCTCAGCATGTTGCAACTAATATCCAGCGAGCACGGGAAGCCAAAGCAGCACTTGGCAACAAGTGGGGGAGCTCTGTGCTTGAGCCGATTCTAGCGGGTGAGATAGACGGTCGGTCATTCGGTGTTTTTCCATATTGTGAACCGCTTGCGAATCGGCGGCTGCCTTGGTTACTGCAGCGCATTCGACTATGGCCAGGCATACGGGACTGGTTGCGGGCAGCTATCTACAAGACAGTTACAGAGACAAGCGACATCGAGCGGACTACCGATTTTCTTCATCCGCTGCATTTTCTGGCTGACAATGAACATCTTTCTCACAGCGTGCGACGCAGTGCAGCACGAGCAGCAGATAGATTGAGCCAGGGCCAGTGGGTACCCCGTTATATTTTGGCTCACAACGATCTGTGGAAAGCAAACATCCTGTTGCGGAATAATCACCCTTATAGTTGGCGTATCCACCCTGGTGCTTTTGTGATTATCGATTGGGCGGGAGCTCAGTTACGGGGTCATGCGATCTATGACCTTATTCGCTTGGCGCTGTCGTTGAGATTGCCCCGCCGGATTTTGTTCGATGAATTGGGCGTACACTGTAAGCTACTGCAATGCGACCATAGTGATGCGCACAGCTACCTGCTTGCCAGCTTGGGGTATTTAGGATTGCATTTGAATCACTTCCCAGAGAGTCGCTATCACGCATGTGTTGAGGAATGTTGCAGTATGGTGACCCGATTTGGTGTGTAGAGTCACATGGACCTATGCTGCTACTTATCTTGTACTGCACTTGCTGATGAACGCGAGCGTTGCCCTCGAGATAAAGAAAACAACCCCATGGTGGGCTGGAAAAGATCATTTGTGCAGAGGAATACTCCGATTAACCGGATTGTTCGTGCAGCTTATCCTGGCAGATCTTGCAAAACATTTTGCGACGACTCTTAGCTTTCTGACACAGTCGAAAAATCTTCCCTCCTATGGCAGATGTCACTGATTGATATCGTCATTCTCAATTATCGCACTGCCGGTTTAACAGTAGATTGCCTGCGTTCGCTGGAACCTGAGATCGCTGCGATTCGGGATGCGCGGGTAACAGTGGTGGATAATGCCTCCGGTGATGGCTCAGCGGAGGTGATTGCTACAGCTATTTTGCAGGAAGGTTGGTCGACCTGGGCAACGCTACTGCCGCTTTCGCGTAATGGAGGGTATTCGGCTGGAAACAATGCTGGTCTTCGACGAGCGCTATCTGCTGATCCGCCAGCGGATTATGTGCTACTGCTGAATCCTGACACGATTGTTCGACCTAGAGCTCTACGAACATTGCTTGATTTCATGGAGGGGAATCCAGAGGTGGGGATCGCAGGAAGCCGGCTGGAAGATCTTGATGGTCGTGTGGATTCATCAGCACGACGGATGCCGACACCACTTGGCGAATTCGAAGGTGCTGCCCGAACTGGTCCTATAACCCGCCTGCTCAGCCGATATGTGGTGTCGCCTCCCGCAGAAATAACACCCTGTCAGTGCGATTGGGTGTCGGGGGCCAGCATGTTGATCCGTCGTGCAGTGATCGAACAGATCGGGTTAATGGATGAAGGTTACTTTCTCTATTTCGACGAAGTCGACTATTGCATGCGTGCCAAGCGCGCAGGCTGGCAGTGCTGGTATGTTCCCGATGCACGTATTGTGCATCTGGAGGGCCAATCCACGGGAATCAAGACGCAGGGGCGTCGGGCGCGTTACTGGTTTGAATCCCGCCGCAGATTTTTCACAAAACACTACGGCATGTTCGGTCTAATCGCAGCCGATTGCTTGTGGGCAATGGGGCGTGCAGTGTGGTGGATTCGACGGTTCATGGGTTTGGGAGCAAAGTCATCCACAGATCCAGCTTGGTTTGCCTGGGATCTACTGGTAGGAGATCTGCGTGCAGTGCTAAGGGGAGAAACGCTTTTATAACAATCAAGGAAGTCGCGCTTGAGGGGAATAGGAATTGTCATTATTGGCCGCAATGAAGGTGAGCGGTTGAGACGATGTTTGGAGTCGGTTGCGAGCGCCGATGCACAGATCGTTTACGTTGATTCGGGGTCAACAGATGCCAGTGTTGAGATTGCGCGCCAGATGGGTGCGGTCGCGATGGAACTGGATTGTACCCTTCCCTTCAGTGCGGCACGGGCACGCAATGCCGGATTCGATTGCCTCTTGGAGCTTGAGCCCACGTTGCAGTTTGTCCAATTCATTGATGGCGACTGCGAAATGAAAGCTGACTGGTTAGAGCGTGCAGCGCAAGAGCTTGAGCGTCGACATGAGGTTGCGGTGGTGTGCGGACATCTGCGGGAGCGCCATCCCGAACGGTCCATCTACAATCGCCTATGTCAGATGGAATGGGATGGATCAGCCGGTGAAGTGGATGCATGCGGCGGTATCGCGATGTACCGGGTAACCAGTTTTCAAAATGTGCACGGATTCAACCCGGATCTTACAGCCGGTGAGGAGCCGGAACTGTGTCTGCGGTTGCGGCGCGCAGGCTGGAAGATCTTCCGCCTGGATGCAGAAATGGCGGTGCATGACGCGAATATGATGCGGTTCGGGCAGTGGTGGCGGCGAGCGGTGCGGGCGGGGCATGCTTATGCGCAGGGGGCTGCGATACACGGCTGCTCTCCGGAACGGCATTGGGTGCGGGAAAGCCTCAGTATCTGGGTGTGGGGGTTGATTATTCCAGTGATGGCAGTTCTGTGCGCGGGAGTTACGGGAGGCATGAGCCTGCTGCTGCTGGCTGGGTATCCGCTGCTGCTGGGGCGAATCTATAAGCGTATGCGGCGTCGTGGATATTCAGCGGGCGATGCGTTCTGTTATGCAGGGTTCTGCGTACTAGGGAAGTTTCCGCAGGTGTTGGGGCAGATGCAGTACTGGTGGCGGCGGCTGACGGCGTCGCCGGCTGTGCTGATCGAGTACAAGGGCAGCCGGCGTCCGGCGTGAGAGACGATGCGCGTTGCATATCTGGTTAATCAGTATCCCAAGACAAGCCACAGCTTTATCCGGCGGGAGATCCATGCGCTGGAGCGTCAAGGGGTGACGGTCGAGCGGTTTTCCATCCGAGAGATAGATGAGATCGTGGATGCCGCTGATCAACTGGAGCAGGCGAAGACCCAAACGCTGTTGGACAGGGGAGGGCTCATGCTGCTCGTTGAAGCCGCTGCGGAGGCGATCGTTCAGCCGATCGGAGCCCTACGCGGATTGGCGTTTGGGATGCGATTGGGCTGGCGAGGGGATCGTGGGATGCTACGCCATGTGGCGTACTGGATGGAGGCACTGGCGCTGAAGCGACGACTGAAACGGCGCGGTGTTACGCATCTTCATGCTCATTTCGGCACCAATTCGGCCGCGGTGGCCGCCATCTGTCACATAGCTGGAGGGCCGAGTTACAGCTTCACTGTGCACGGTCCGGAGGAGTTCGATCGACCGATCGCCTTGAAGCTGAGAATGAAAGCGCGGCATGCCGCGTTTGTGGTCGCGATCAGCAGCTATGGGCGTAGCCAACTGATGCGATGGCTGGATATGCAGGACTGGAGGAAGATCCGGATTGTCAGATGTGGTGTCGAGCCAGATCTCTTGGGGGATTCCATAAGTCCATTCACTTCGCGCACATTTGTATGCGTGGGCCGACTCTGCGAGCAGAAAGGCCAAATCCTCCTGGTACGCGCAATTGCGAAACTCCACCAGCAGGGATTCATTTGTCGACTTGTGTTGGTCGGTGACGGTCCGATGCGATCTGCGATCAGGCAGGAGATCGCATCCTGTGGGCTGCATGATCATATCGAGCTGTGCGGCTGGCAGGATGAAGCAGGGGTCAAATCCGCAATTCTGGAAGCCCGCGCTCTGGTCCTGCCGAGTTTCGCAGAAGGACTACCTGTTGTTCTCATGGAAGCGCTCGCGTTGGGGCGCCCGGTGATCACCACCTACATCGCAGGCATACCGGAACTGGTCCGTTCCGGGGAGAACGGATGGCTGGTTCCGGCAGGTGATGTAGACGCACTGGCGGGGGTGATGAAAACTGCCCTGTTGGCAGACGAGCAGGAACTGGCTGCACTGGGAGAGGCAGGCCGGCAGACAGTGAGCAGATTACATGATGTTCAGAGGGAGGCAGCACGCCTGCGCAGTTTGATCGAATGCGCTTGTGCAGCCTCTCCGGATGCAGTTGCGATCTCCGTTACATCAGCTCCTGTCCAGACCTGAACGCATATGATTCTACAGTTGCTTCACTTTCTGCTGTTGGGGATCGGAATACTGATTTGTGTGCCGATTGCGCTACTGCTGGCAGAATGCCTGCTCTCGTTGCAGCGTCAGCGTAAAGTAGAGAAGGCTGCGTGTCGGCCCTCCCTGGCTGTGGTGATCCCGGCGCATAACGAAGCCGCCGTTCTCGCGGATACCTTGCAATCCATCCGGGGAGGTTTGAGATCAGGCGATCGGTTACTGGTGGTTGCTGACAACTGTTCTGATGCAACAGCGGATATTGCACGTTCGTTCGGCGCAGAGGTTGTGGAACGTACCGACCGAGCTAGGCGCGGCAAGGGATACGCGCTGCAAACCGGAATCGATGCCCTGAATGCCGAACCGCCAGCCATCGTTCTGTTTACCGATGCCGATACATGTCTGCAACCCGACACGATTGATGAGTTGGTGCGAACTGCCCACTATCTGAGGCGACCTGTGCAGGCAAGAAATGTACTGCATGCGTCAGCCAATGCGGGAGCCACCACCATCATCTCCGCCTTTGCGTTCACTATGAAGAATGTAGTGCGCCCCTTGGGTTTGAAGACGCTTGGGTGTGGATGTCCGCTTACCGGCGTAGGTGTGGCGATGCCCTGGTCACTGGTGCAGGCAGTCAATGTTGCCTCGGGGGAGCTGGCGGAAGACATGCAATGGGGTGTGGAACTGCTGCTGCGCGGATACCCTGCCTACTACTGTTACCATGCCCGGATCCAGGGAATGCTGCCCACGGATCAGGCAACGGCGCTGCAACAGCGGACACGGTGGGAGCATGGGCATTTGAATGTGATCCGCCATACCAGTCTGCGGCTGTTGGTGGCAGGTTTGCGACGCTGTAAGTCGACACTGATCCTCTCTGCTCTTGATTATGCAATTCCACCACTGGCATTGCTGTGCCTGATCTGGGGTGTGGTCTTTGTCATCACCGGGATCTGGACGCTGGCGACCGATGGATGGTTGCCACTGGCCATCCTGAGTGGTGCTGGGATCGCTTTGGGACTTGCAGTGCTGATTGGATGGTTCGGGCATGCCCGGCATCTGCCTCTTTGCGCATTGCTGGCAGTACCGTTCTACATCGTCTGGAAGCTGCCCATCTACCTGCGCTATCTCGTTCGTCCCCAAACCGTTTGGATTCGAACGGCTCGCCAGGCAGAGCAATGAACGTGCGATGGGTATGGCTGGGTTGCAGTTGGATATTCCGTCTGTCGTGTTGCATGGAGCACCGCTGCATGCGGTGACCGAAGAACAGGCTATTGGTCAGATTCTGCGGGCACTACGGGAGCAACGCGGCGGTTGGGTGGTTACGCACAACCTGGATCACTTGTTGCGGTTGCGGCGGGACAGGGCGTTTTCGGAAGTTTGCAGGACGGCGTCGCTGCGGGTGGCGGATGGGATGCCGCTGGTGTGGGCCAGCCGGATGCAGGGGACCCCCTTGCCCGAGCGGGTAGCTGGATCGAGCCTGATTCATACGCTCACCAAGGCGGCGGCGGATGCGAGGCGATCCATTTTTCTCCTGGGAGGAGATCCGGGAACGGCTGACGCAGCAGCCAGGACGCTTCAGGAGCGGTACCCGCATCTGTCCGTGGCTGGCACGTTGTGTCCGCCGATCGGATTCGAGAGCAATCCCGCCTGGATGGAGCAAATCCACCGGACATTGATAGACGCTCAGCCGGATATCGTTTATGTGGCATTGGGATCTCCCAAACAGGAGCGATTGATTGTTGCTTTACGAGATATGCTGCCACGGGCGTGGTTTCTGGGGGTAGGGATCAGCTTCAGCTTCGTTTGCGGGCAGGTCAAGCGGGCTCCTCGGTGGATGCAGCGGCTTGGCCTCGAATGGATGCATCGGCTGATCCAGGAACCTCGACGACTGGCCAAGCGGTACCTGATTGACGGCTTGCCTTTTGCGGTAAGGTTGTTCGCTGGTGCTTTGCAAGTCCGTTTGTGCAGTACTTTCTTCCCAGCCAAGGCAGCGTCGGTTCAAGCGGATGGGAAGTGAATATCAATCGCAATAATTGTGGTTTGGGGAAATGTGATACACAAGGGGTAGGGTAGGGGTCATGAATGCAGGAAACGGACGCGTGGGAGCGGGGGTTCCGAATTGCAGTGCTCCAATTGATTCGGCGCAGCCACGGCTTGTGGTAAAGATCGATCTTGAACGGTTAAGAGCCAATCTGACTCAGGAGGATAAGCGAGACTGGTCTCCCTTGGAGGTACGTCAGTGGCTATTGGATGCACGTTTCCGATCGCTGGGGGGTGGATGGTGGCAGGTGGCAGAACCGGATTTAGGGCAACTCCATCCGCGTGAAGTCTCGGCTATGATGGATGTCCCTGACCCATAAGCAAGCTGTGCTTGCGCTGATGGAAGGCAGGGCTAATAAAAAAAGCAACTCGCGAAATTTCCTCGAATTACGCCAAATTGATCGATTGTGATTTTGGTTGGGGTATAAGCGGGATCAATCCTCTGCCTCATGCTCCAGGAAACGACATTTCCTGGTTGTCGATCCAAAAAATTTAATTGTGAGACCGCCTTGGGGATGGTATTCTTTCTTACGCCTTTCGAAAATTGGTGGGTATTTCAAAGGTGGAGGTGGGGAGAGATCCATTCCACCGGGGAGAAATAGGGGTAATGCTTTTAACACAACCAAATACAGCCAGTCCCGTCGCGGATTGGCAGCCGGATTCAGGGATTCTGCCTGAGGGAACATGGCATATCCTTCATACGCGAAGCCGCCAGGAGAAAGCCTTGGCTGACGATCTGAAGCGGATGCAGATTTCCTATCTTCTGCCGCTTCGAAAAGAGATCCGGTACTACGGCAAGCGCCGTGCACTGGTCGAAGTACCGCTGTTTCCGGGTTACATCTTCCTGTGTGGCGACCTGGAGCAGGTCTATGCCGCCGATCGTACCCGGCGAGTCGCCAATGTGCTGGAGGTCAAGGATCAGGCGCGCATTCGCTGGGAATTGGAGAACCTCACCCGAACGCTGGCGGTCAACTCAAGCACACCGCTTGACCCGTATCCATATCTGAAGGTGGGGGTTCGCGTCGAAGTCCGTTCCGGGCCGTTCCGCGGGATCCAGGGAATGGTGGCTGATCGCCGTTGCGCCGATCGTCTGCTTCTCCAGGTGGAGCTGTTGGGTCAGGCGGTCAGCCTGGAACTGCACGGCGCTCTTCTCGAGCCGATTGACTAGGTTGAGCAGGTTCTGCGGAATCTCCTTGCATAAACGCTTGATGTCTCGGGTATACGAGATCAGGTCAGGCAAGGTTCCTCCAGCGGGATGGGACAGATATCCTTGCGTCGACAGGTGGCACAGGGGCGACCTTCCCACAAGTTGTTGAACTGATCCAGCACACCGTCAATCAGATTCGGGATACTGGTCCAGATTCCCAATTCGAAGTTGCGCTTATCGTCTGACTTGGCTCCCAAGCCCGCGCCCGTAAGGTTTGCGGAACCGAGATACATGCGCCGTCCATCGATGATCACTGCTTTGGCATGAAGGCGTGGACAGCGGCGGATCGTCAGGTTATGCGGCAGCGTGCGCTTCAGCTCCTGCAACGCCGCAGCGC
>CAZSJB010000009.1:8118-18334 GCA_964606625.1 uncultured Tepidisphaeraceae bacterium
GTGCCGGCATGCAGCAGCCGGATCTCGACACCTCGATCCGCCAACCGTCGAAGATGATGCACTATAGACCGCGCCTCTCCATAGCCGGCAGGAACCAGCATTGCCTTGAAGTCAGCAGTCATGATGTCGAGGCTGGTCGTCGCACCCAGCATACCCTTTACCACCACTTGCTCGAAGTGGGCAGCATCAACAACCAACTCAACCGAACCGGCAATGTCTTGGATCAGGGGCATCTGTTATTTATCGGCAAGTTGAGGGAGGTGGTACGAATTTCGCTCTCTTGAAGAGGACTAACCTCGAAAGGAGCACGCATGATGGCGATGCGAAACGGAATTGCATGTGTCCTGGCAGGGGCACTGGCGACCTCGCCGGTAATGATCGGCTGCGAGAGCCTGCCGGGCGATGAAAAATCGCAGGGAGCAGTCATTGGGGGCTTGGGCGGGGCGGCAGCCGGAGCGATGGTAGCGGGCGATGATGACCGGTTAATGGGAGCCCTTATCGGTGGGGCGCTGGGTGCGGCTGGCGGGTATCTGATCGGCCAGCAACTGGAGAAGAAAGATCGCGATGAAGCCATCGAGGCATCCCAGGAAGCTCAACGGGATCCTGCTTCGCCAGACGAGGCGCTACGAGCCCGTACCGCCGATATCAACGCAGACGGGTTTGTCACACTGGACGAAGTGGTGGCGATGAAAAGGGCCGGCCTGACCGACCGGCAGATGATCGATCGCTTGCAGGCAACGGGTCAGGTCTTCGCACTGAACCAATCACAGGAGCAGTACTTGCGCGATCATGGCGTCAGCCAGGACGTCATCGTCCAGATGCGAACTCTCAATCGAACAGCCCAGCCGGAAACCGAAGTCGATCAGCGCATCGGATCCGATCCTTATTAATTTCAACCTGCTAGGAAGCAGGCGAATATCACGCCGCAGGGATGACACCCATCATTCTTGCGGCGTTTCTTCGTGCGCAGCCGGCTGAAGCTGCATGGCAATCTTCACACGATTGACCTTCTGCGGTTCGGCGTCGACGACCGTATACAGCACGTTGTCGTGCTCAAACGTCGTCCCCGGTGTCGGGATCTGGCCAAGCGTGGTGGAGATGAACCCACCCAAGGTGTTGTAGCCTTCATCTTCGGGGAGGTTCAGGCCCATCAGGCGGTTCAGTTCATCGATGTAAATGCGGGCATCGACATCGGCGGTATTCTCGTCGATCCGACGGAACATCGCCGGCTCGATGGGTTCATGCTCGTCGCTGATATCCCCGACCACCTCTTCCAGCAGATCCTCAATCGTGACCAGACCGGCTGTGCCGCCATACTCATCCAGCACGATGGCCATGTGCACCTTCTGCAGGCGGAAGTCGCGCAGCAGATCGTTCAGCGGTTTGGTTTCGGGCACGTAGAACGCCGGGCGCATCGCGGCGCGGATATCAAATTGCTCCGGCGGTCGCCCCACGAACTTCAGCAGATCCCGCGCATACAGGATGCCCACAATGTGATCCAGTGATCCCTCATACACCGGAATGCGCGAATGGCCCGACTCTTCCACCACCCGCATGACTTCCTGTAGTGATGACTTGATGTCCAGGCCCACGATCTCCGGCCGTGCGGTCATGATCTGCACTACCGTCGTGTCATGGAACTCTATGACCGATTCGATCATCTCCCGTTCCACTTCATCGACCACGCCTTCCTTCTCACCTTCTTCAACGACCGCGATGATCTCCTGCTCGATCTCTTCGGATTCGGTCTGGTCATTCGAGCCGGAGGCGCGACGGACGATGCGGTCAATCCAGTGGCTGATCTTGATGATGGGGATGAAAATCACCCGCAGCATGTGCAGGGGCCGCACGCACAGCGCGATCATGCGCTCCCCTGCATAATCCGCGACAGCATGCGGGATCGCGACTGAAAACAGCAGTGCCACCACCGCGGCGCAGGCAAGCGATGCGGTGTAATGCAGCCACAGGGGCTGGGTATTGGCGAAGATATGCTGGAACAGCAGCAGGATCAGCAGGTTGGCAAACAGCCGCAGCACGGCTGTCATGAAGATCAGATCGCTGGCATGATCGAGCGTATAGGCCAGGTACCGCTCCAGATCTGCTTCGCGCAGGTAGTTTTCCAGGCGTGACCGGGAGAAGTCCCGCAACGAATAGGTCAGCGAAGAGAACACAAACGTCGCCAGGGTGGCGAGGACGATGCCTGCGGCGATGAGTCCGATTGTCATGGTCGAACTCCTTTGCCGTTGCGGGAGGGCGATTGCATGTCAAAGACGGGACCAACGCCGAGGCGTCTCAATATCTCATCTTCCTTTCGATGCATGATGCGGTATCCATCTTCGGTGGTGTCATTGTAGCCCGTCAAGTGCAACATCCCATGAAGGGCATACAACAACAACTCGCGTGCGGGTGACCCATGGGGCATGCGGGCGGCGACTCTGCGGGCAACAGGCACACAAACCACGACTTCACCCGCAGTTACATGGCCCTGCTCGTCATGTTCCAGCTCAAATGTCAGGACATCGGTTGGGGTGGCAATGCCAAGGAACTCCTCGTGCAGGCGCGTCATCCGCTGATCGCCCACCAGAGCGATGGACAGCTCCCGCAGGGGCGGATTCAGCAGCTTGTGCGCGCGGCGGATCATGCGGCGCAGATAGGGTACATGGGGATGTCCCGTGGTGGCGGTAACGGTCAGATCAAAGCCGTCTTTCCCCGCACAGCGGGTGGCGATTGGTGAGCGTAGCTGGCTCATGCGGTCTTGACCACCGGGGACTGCGACGAGGAACCGGTGGTGGTATTGTCCGACGATGGGTAGGCGATCCGCCCGTGATAGATGTTGATCAGCGTCTTGACCAGCGAACGCTCGATCAACTCGATCTCGCGCATCGTCAGTTCACATTCCTCAAATTGCCCATCCAGCAAACGCTTCATGACCATGTCATGCACCAGCGTTTCGATACGGGCGGGGCTGATATCACCCATGGCGCGGGTCGCGCTTTCGCAGGCGTCGGCCAGCATCACGATGCCGCATTCACGGGTCCGCGGCCGCGGGCCGGGATAGCGGTACTGGGTTTCGCTGACATCCGGATGATCTGGTGCCTGCTCATCCTTCCGCTGAATCGCCTGGCGATAGAAGTACTCCACCAGCGTGGTGCCGTGGTGCTGCTGGATGAACTGGATCAGCACCGGTGGCAGGCCGTATTCCTTCGCCAGTTCCACGCCATCCTTCACGTGGCCGATGATGATCAGCAGCGACACCGAAGGCGACAGGTTGATGTGGCGATTGACGCCGTCGGACTGGTTCTCGATGAAGTAGTCGGCTTTGTTGATTTTACCGACATCGTGATAGTAACTGCCCACGCGGCACAACAGGCTGTTGGCGCCGATGGCCTCAGCTGCGGCTTCGGAAAGCGTCGCGACCTGAAGGCTGTGGTTGTAGGTGCCCGGTGCTTCAACGCTGAGACGCCGCAGCAGCGGATGTGAGGCGTCAGCCAGCTCCAGCAGGGTCATGCCTGTCGTGATACGGAAAGCCCGTTCAATGAACGGCAGGATGCCCAGCACACAGAACCCGACCGCGATTCCCGCGCCGCCGGCGTACAGCACATCCAACCCGACGTAGGTGAACGGCTCGCGCGGCTGCATGTTGACCAGCCCGACTGCCAGGGTGGCGAGCATCATCGCCAGGCCGGTGGCGCCGCCGATCTCGATCAGCCGGCTGCGGCTGCGGATGTCATCCATCAGGTAGCAGCAGGTCAGCACGCCGATGAACAGCACGACAAAGAATCCGACGCCCTGCCCCAGGGCAGCCGTCACCAGCAGCGCGTGGGTCGAGGCAACGCCCATCGCAAACCGCTGGTCGTAGGCGATTGCCAGGATCATCGCCACCAGGATCGTGGGTGCGATGCCAAACAGGTACAGCGGACCGGTGCCGATGGCCGCCAGTTGCGCCAGCAGCAGCATCGACAGCAGCAGCACGGCGATGGCGAAGCCGCGGGCGTGATTGCGGATGATCCGCGGCTGATAGTGGCGGATATATCCGCCGAGGGCGGCGGTCACGAGGCAGACGACCGCGAGCATGCCAATCTTGCGGCGCCAGAACTCCCAGACGGTCTGCAGGGCCAGCCACTTGTCGTTCTCAGCCTTGAGCAGCTTGTATTCGCGGGCGTCGAGCTCGCCGGCTTCGACCAGCAGGGCGCCGGCGGTCTTGGCGACCTGGCCACGTGATTCAGGAATGGATCGCACCGCCTGGTTGCGGGCTTCGGCAGTGGCATCGGCGTCGAAGACATGCGTGGGATGCTCCCGCAGCATATTCAGCGTGTAGGCCGCGATCGGCCGCTGAATGGGCGTAGGGAAGCTGGCCGCCGCCGCACGCTTGACCTCGTTGATCAGGTCCGTGGACAGCGAGCTGGGATAGACCCGGCGCAGTTCGCGAATGTCAGCCGGCTGGGAGGGATCCGCCTGGGCGATGACAATGCGCGGTTCCAAGCCGATGCTTTCCTGACGTTGAATTTCCTGGACAATGTCGCGCGCGGGAAGGACGACAACGTTGTGCAATGCATCCACATAGGCCCGGACGGCATCGGCATATCCTTCGCGGCGTCCTTCGGCGCTGAACTGCTCAAAGGCGGTGAGGGCGGCGGAATCGAGCTGGGTGGCCAGACCGTCCACCTCCATGGCAAACTGTTCCCGCAGATTGGCGGAGATGTCATCCAGGGACCGCCCGCCCAGCCGGTCGGGCATGTCTTTGAGGCGCTCTTCAAGGCTGGCCCAGACGGTGGTGGGCTGGTAGATCGGGAGTACGCGATCCCGTTCCATCTCCCGGGCCTTGGCGAGGCGTTCGCTGTCGTGGAAAGTGAAGTCGACGCGGCTGTGGATATCCTGAGGAACCCACTGGTGGACGCGATAGGCGGGGGCCTCCTCGCGCAGCACAAAGATCATCGCAGCCAGCAGGCAGAAGACTGCTGCTATCGCCAGCGACCCAGCGGTGCCATCTTCGTGGATACGTTGCCACCATGCCTGCCGAGCTTCAGGTTTGACCCGGCGCTTGGTGTTCTTTCGAGATGTAAACGGCCAGCCCATAGAGTTAATTACCGCTGAGTCCCCTCACAAACGCTCCAGGATCGGCGGTTGGCTTGGGGAAACAATTATCAGAACCGGTCACGGGGGGCAACTGTTTAACTGTCCAGCATCATAATACGCATAACAGGTGGGAAGTGTTTACGGCGTCCAAGCCGTTTTTGCTCCCGATATCAGGGGTAGGTGGGGCAGCAATAGTGGGTTCGCATTAACAGAAACAATCTCATAAAAACCCGACTGGCGCTTCAAAAACGGCGATTCAATGGATTGGAGTGGGTTTGGTTCGGGGCGATTGGTGCTGTTTATCCACAGGTTATTCACAATGGGTGGGAGGCATCCCCACGGAAGTTAATTTCCACCGCTGCTCCCGCATGGAGTAGAGCCTTCCCATTCCGTTAACCATATCCTAACGAACAGGGATTGTCAAACCTGTGCGGCTAATTTTTCCCTAATTGGTGGGTTGCGCGATAGGCCCGTGGAGTCTGGCCGGTGTGCTGGCGGAACAGCCGGCCAAAGTGATCGGGATCTGTAAACCCACAGCGGCGGGCGATCTGCTTGATGGAGAGCGTCGAATAGACCAGATACTGCCGCGCCTGCTCCAAGCGGAGCTGCTGGAATCGCCGCATCGGCGATAGGCCTCGGTAGCGGTTGAACAGCCGATTCATCTGGCTGACCGATACTTGAATCGACTCCGCCAAGGCGGCTGCATCGTAGGGACGCGCCAGGGATTGCTGCATCCGCGTTTCCACATAGACCACCCGGCGGTCGAGGCCGGCGTCTGCATCCAGGTGATAGGCCAGCCGGTCCACACTGGAGGTGGTCGTTTCGTCGGGATGGGGGACGAGCAATCCCCACGCAGCCTGCATGAGAGCTTCTGGAGGAACGGGGGCGCTACGACTCGCCAACACACGCAGTGTGCGCACTGTCCGTCGCAGGGTCACCCGATCGCACTGCCAGGTACGCGGCTGATGGGGCTGAGTGAGATGGCGATACAGGTCATTGGGCGGTAGCTCGGCGATGCGCAGGATCAGCCCGCGCATTCGCCGGTCGCCGGTGGTCACGCCGAAGGTGTGCGGTTCGTCATGCGGGATCAGCACCGCATGATATGGCTGAAGGGCGATCCGTTCGTTCAGGTTCTCGAGATGGACGATGGGGGCGCCTTCCAGGACGACCAGGACTTTCGCTTCCGGCTGCTGCTGGGCGTGCGGCCCCCATTCGAAAAACATCTCGAACAGGGAGAGGCGAACAATCCCACGGCTGGGATCGGACAGCACCAGCGATACCACCTTTTGTGTAGGCGGGGTGTCAGGAGGAATTTGGTGCATGACTGTTTTCTCCGATTGATAGCCCGTCATGCGCGTGACATCCGGTTTTTGATATCAATATCCGGTTGCTGATTGCAGAAGTGTTCGTACGTTTGTCCTTGGCATCATGCGGGATTTTCGCAAGCCGGTTTCGGCAAGCCTATCACATGGAAGGACACATGCTCAAGAAACAGCTCACTGGGGACGTTCTATGTGCTGTTATCGCAGGTGGATTGGGCATCGCCGCATCCGCACAGGGGGGCATCGTTGCCAACTTTGATGGCGGGAATGGCACAGCGTCATTTGATCAGTACACCGGAACCGCTGGCGGTGGCTGGACGGGGGGGTGGATCACTGACAGCAGCATCAGCGCCGAAGTCGTCAACACCAGTCCGCTGAACGGTGGGGGCAACTACCTGAGCGTCACCGATTCGGAGACGACAACGAGTGCCAACTTCAGCGTCCTGTCGCGCGTCTATACGGCATTCGACAACGTCGATCCTGCAGATGTCCATACGATCCGGTTCGACTTCCGCCTGGATTCGCCCGCATCCAACCTGACCGGCCCCGATGCGATCGTATTTTTTAACTCCAACAACAACGAGCTGGGCGGTCCCAATGGTTTTGAGATTCGCGGATTCCATCTCACCGGCAGCTCGGGACTGGTATGGACATTCCGCGATGGGAATGGCCGCATCAGCTCCGGGATGACCATCGAAACCGGCGTCGTCTATTCGTTTACGCTCACGGTCGATCCGCAGAACCTCAGCTATGTCGTGTCGATCGACAACGGCACGACAACCGTCGCCAGCGACCCGCTGGCATACCGCACCACCAGCCCGGGGGCGCGGCCGTGGCTGAACTTCGGCTCGCGGGATCAGACCGAGGGCCAGACCATTACCTATTCGCTGGACAATCTGTCGATCGTGCCCGAGCCGGCATCGCTGTCGCTGATGGGTCTGAGCGGGCTGGCACTGCTGCATCGACGACGAGAGGTCCAGGTTTAAGTGATGTGTGAAGCGGGAGCGGTTATCCGCTTCCATGAAGGAAAGAGGTTGCTTGATGATGTTGCGATTGAGATGGATGGGTGTTGTGTCGGTGTGTTTGGTGACGGCTGGGTTGGCCTGGGGTCAGGCTCAGCAAGCCAATACCCGTTACCTGGACATTGTCCAGCGCGCCTGCGACACATTGCTGGAAAACGCGGTCGACACGTATGGCGAGCAGCATACGGGAATGATCCTGTCGGTGCTGGATCGCCAGACCGGCAAGCCGCTGCGCAACCTGCCCAAGGCGCCGTCGGGGGTGCGCTGGGGTGATCGCACCGGACCCGGCGGCTCGAATGCCAATCTTCAGCAGGATCTGTACCGGGTGCTGTACCATCTGTCGCGCCTCACCGGCGATTCGAAATACGCCGAGGCCTCAGACCGGGCGCTGGTGGACCTCATGCGTATCACGCAGCACCCGGAGACGGGCATGTTCGCCTGGGGTGAGCACCTGTACTGGAACTGCGTGGAAGATCGCCTCGGCGATCATGACCCCACCCAGACCCACGAGCAGAAGCGGCCGTTTGCCACTATCGATCGCGCGCTGGAGCTGGATCAGGAGCGCGTCGTGAAATACGCCTGGGGGCTGTGGGAGTACGGCATCACTGACCACGAGACCGGCAACTTCACCCGTCACGGCGTGTGGCATCGCAAGCCGCGCGGCAAGGATCTCGACTTCGAGAAGGAAGCATCCTACTACATCGACATCTGGAGCCGCGCCTACGAAGTGACGAAGGATCCTGTGTTCGTCCAGGCGACGCGGGTGCTGACGCAGCGGTATCTGGGCCGCATGAACGAGCTGAACCTGCTGGATTTCGACTCCTCCGGGCGCGACGCCAGCCGCAACAAGGCGGTGCCGCTGTGGCAGGTGTCGATGGCACTGGAGCAGCACAAGGCCCGGCAGCGCCTGCCGTCGGAATTGCATGAGCTGCTGGACGAATCGATCCGCCGGCACGATGACGGGTTCCTGGCGCTGGATCATGCACCGGCTGACCCGCAGCGAGGGTTTTTGTTCTACGCGTACACCGATTCGGGCAAGCCCCATCCGGACGAAGGCAAGAAGACCGACGGCCACACCCATGCGTGGGGGCTGGGTTACGGCGTGCAGAGCACCGCCATGGTCGCCAACGTCTGCTATACGCGCCAGGCGCAACTGGGCGATTCGCCCAAGGGCGATGCCTATCGCAAGCTGATCATCGAAGCGGCTGAACTGTATAAAACGGCGCGTCCGGGGGAAGACCAGGATGTCTGGGCCGGTGAGTATGGCATGGCGATCTTCACCGAGCTGGCTGCCTATCGCCTCACGGGCGACGAATCGTACCTGGCGGCAGCCCAGCAGATTGCCGACCTGGCCATCGAAACGCTCTGGGACGGCGGCAAAACCCCGCTGCCCCGAGCCAGCTCAAAAACCGATTACTACGACGTCATCAGCTATTCGGATACCACGATCCTGGCGCTGCTTGCCCTGCATGAAGCGCTCAACGGCCTGGAGCCGCAGGTACCCATCAGCGATCTGGTGCGATAGTGGTGTGGGGCGGGAGGTCGCGTAGAATGCGGCCATGCGACGCCTGCTGATTGCAAGTCTGGTTTGCGTGACGATCGGCTGTGTCCGGCTTCATGCGGAAGCGCCGCCTACGACCGGTCCGGTAGCGCTGGCTGCCGGACCGGTGACGGTTGTCCAGGAGCGGCGCGATCAACCGCCCATGGCGCTGTATGTCGTGACGGTGGATCTGACCGATCCGCGCGTGTCGCTTCACGTGGCGGCGGGCGGGCCGGATCCGGACGGCCCCGGGCCCTGGGAGACCACGCTGGCCAAGGTCAGCGAGGTAGCCAAACGCGAGGGGTTCGACCTGGCGGTCAATGGCGGGTTTTTCTCGGTGCGCGACGAGCAGATCGTGATGGGCCGGCGCGTGCACTATTTCGAGGGCAATCCTGCCAACGTCATTGGAACGGCGATCAGCGATGGGCGGATCTGGTCGGATGAACCGCGGCATCCGCTGCTGGTCATTGGCGAGGATGGCCGAGCCGTCATCGATGCCTTCCTGACCGCGCCCGAGGGATCGCGTCAGGCGATTGCGGGCAATGTCATGCTTCTGCGGGCAGGCCAGCCTGTGCCATCCCGGAATACCGCCCGCCATCCGCGTACGGCGGTCGGGATCGATGCCGAAGGCAAAACGCTGACGATTCTCGTGGTGGATGGGCGTCGACAGGGGCATTCGATCGGGATGACGTATGCGGAGCTGGCTGCGGAGTTTCAGCGGCTGGGCTGCCATCATGCGATGAATCTCGATGGCGGGGGCAGTACGACCCTGGTCATGCGCGATGAGTCAGGCCGATTCCGCGTGATCAACCGTCCCAGCGATGGCAGCGAACTGGCGGTTCCCATGAGCATCGAGCGCCCCACCGCCAGCGCGATTGGAATCCGGATCGAACGCGACGATTAACTGTTGAAACCACCTGGAAAAAGCTTGTCGCCTGCATCTGCGAGGCCGACACAGCCAAGGGATGTGGTGCCCAAGGGCTGGCCATTCCCGGCTCGAGCACCAACGCCGTCCGTACGGTTTACTGATACCGCTGTAGTGTGAACTTTCTGTTCAGGGAGTATTCAGCGCACTGCCTGATGGGGGGTGATTAAGACGACCCCAAGGGATCGTGCGCTTGCAGCGTTCCTCGGTTATTCCACTTGCTCAGCCGGGTACTGCTCCGACAACTGTTCTGCCTGATCTTCAGGCGATGGGGCAGGCTTGGCACGGCGGGGGGTGGCGTTCCGGGAGGCTTTACGCTCGTAGGCGTTGA
>CAZSJB010000010.1:0-9376 GCA_964606625.1 uncultured Tepidisphaeraceae bacterium
GGCGGGGTCGCTTCAGCGAACCGGTTATTTTCAATTCAGGTCTGCTTGCAGAACTAGGCAAACAGCTTTGCCAGCACCTGCTGGGTGGCGGCAACGCCTTTGCCATATTCGACCTTCTGGCCGAGGTTGGTCAGCACATGCTCGATGGCTGCCACGACCGCCAGCGCATCGTAGGCGTCGGTATAGCCCATGTGGTTGACGCGGAAGATCTGCCCCTCCATCGTCCCCTGGCCACCGGCCACATGGATATTGTGCTTGCTCTTGAGCTGGCCACGGAAATCCTTGTCGGTCACGCCCTGGGGATACCGCACCGCCGTCACCGAATCCGCCGGGGACTGGCTGAACAGTTCCAGCCCCAGGGCCTTCATGCCGGCACGGAACGCCTCAGCCGTGATACCGGTGCGCTTCCAGACGCCCTCGATCGTCTCCTGACGGATCATCGACAGGCTGACCTGCAGCGCGCTGATCAGCGTGTTGGCGGGCGTGAACGGCGTATCGTCGTTTTCGATGCTCTTGCGATACTTCGCCAGGTCGAGATAGAACTCGCGGCGGGCCTTGTTTTCATCGACCGCCTTCCAGGCACGCTCGCTGAGCGCGACAAACCCAAGCCCCGGCGGCAGCATGAGGGCCTTCTGGCTGCCGGTGATGGCAACGTCGACGCCCCACTCATCCATGCGGAACTCGAACGCGCCAATGCTGGTGATGCCGTCAACGATCAGCAGCGTGTCGCCGCTGTCACGGATGACCTTGCCGATGCCGGCCAGATCGCAGGTGGTCGCGGTGCTGGTTTCGCTGTGGACGAGGATCACCGCATCATACTTGGTCGCTTTGAGCTTGGCGGCGATTTCGTCGGGCGTAACGTGCGTGCCGTAGTCTTTCTTGAGCTCTTCAACGTCGATGTCGTAAGCACGGCACACCTGTGCCCAGCGCTCCGCAAACTTGCCGTTGGAGACGTTGAGCACCTTGCTGCCGGGTTTGAGGGTCGAGACGATGCCCGCCTCCGCCGCAGCCGTCCCCGATGCGGTGATCGTCAGGACGGTCTGACTGGTCTGGAAGACATACTGCAAATCCTGCTGGACCTGCTTGAACATTGCGCGGAACTCCGCCGTGCGGTGATGTTGCACCGGACGCGCGAGCTCAAGCAGGGTGGCTTCTGGAACGCTGGTGGGGCCGGGGGTGAAGAGGCGGTACTTCATGGGGGTTGTTGTTGGTTATGGGTTACTTGTTATGGGTTATTTGTCACTGGTCACTGGGCATTCGCCGTGGTCTGGGGTGCGACCGCCACTCGCCTTTGCGATGACCCGTCCGGTCTCAGTCACCGGCGAATGCCGCATGGCAAGCAGCCAATGACAGCTACGCATTATTCCACTGTTCGGTCAGGTATCCAAGGATCCGTGGACCATCCTTCTCGATGTCAAAGGCCTTGGACTCAACACTGATCAAGCCGCGATAGTTACCGGCTTTGAGGACACGGAAGAAGTCGCGGTATGGCGACTGCTCCGGCTCGCCGGATTCGCCGGGAGCCGTACGGCCGACCTTGTCGGCAACGTGGACGTGGGCGATCCACGGCATGGCGGCTTCGAGATTGGAGAGGGGCTCGTTCTCCAGCCAGAAGTGATAGCTGTCCACCAGGCACTTGAAATACGGGTGATTGACTTCACGCACGTACTCCATCCCCTCGGCAACCGAGTTGATGATGTTGCATTCCCCCTTGTTCAGCGGCTCAACCACGATAGTGATATCGTGATTGCCGGCGATGTCTGCCGACATGCGAATGAACTCAAGGATCTGCTGCTTTGCCTTATCGCGGTCGAAGCCCTCGGGCACATTGCGTGCCCCACCGCTGCCGAAAACAAGCGTCCGCGTGCCGGTTTCGCCGGCCCGCTTCAGGACGTTGCTCATGTAGCGGTGCAGAGCTTCAAAGTCCACGTTCGGTCCGGTAATCGGCAATGATCCGGGCACCAGGCAGTTGGCGGACGGAACGGGCAGTGCCGCATTCTTGATGGCGGAAAGATCCACTTCCGCGGACTCTCCCTTGAACATGCTCTGCACGTTCCCTTCGATGAAATCCCATCCCGCTGCTTTTACGGCTGCTGCGTGTTCCGGACCCTTGCATATCCCAAACTGCATGGTGGCATCTCCTTAGGCTGATAACGAGGCGGCGATCATAAGAAAAACCGCTCCGCCTTACCAGCACTGCGGGTTTCAGCCACAAGGCAGGTCGGATTTAGCCCTGCCGATCACGCAATCTGCCGCAGGCGGTTGGCCTTCAGGGCCCGATCGATGCCAGGAAGGATGTAATTGCGGGCGACGGCATCCCAGCTCATGTGCTCGGCGAGGTCGTGGCCGCGCTGGATAAAGGCTTCAAACTCCTGGGGCGTGCGCGGCAGACGCTCGATAATCTGCTGCGCCACTCGGGCGGAAACTTCGCGCTCAATCTGGTCACGCTCCTTCTGGCCGATGCTGAGCAATTGCTCAGGACGCAGGGCTTGGTTGGGCAGTTCGGTGTAATCCGCCACGATGACATTGGGCGTGGGCTGACCGTCGGTGATCTTCTCGACAAATCCCGCACAGCCACAGACATTGGAGAAGACGCAGATACCGCCAAAACTGATCGGCTCGACCTGAGCAATGCCGAACGGTTCGTAGATCGACTGGCCGAACTCGACATCGCTGCCCTTACGGATGTCCATGAACTCCATGTCCACGGGCATGCGCTTGCCGCACAGGCGTCGCTCCCAGCCGAACTGGTTGACGAAAATCACCTTCACATTGCGTGCCCGCGCATTGAAAGCCTGGACTCCCTGGTAATACGCCGCTTCACCGTTGGAAAGGTCGGGTAAGCCTTCACGGTGAACCACCGGCCAGTCGTAGGCTTCTTCCATCTTGAGGATATCCTCGGGGCGACGGCCGGGGACTTCGGTGCTCAAGGTGAAGAGTATGGCGGTCTCATTGCGTTCCCGGAGCATGCGTTCCACATGCTCCAGCACGCGCAGATCGCGCCACAACCCCTTGGAAGGCACCAGTCGCGTGACATGTGTGAACACGTAATCCGGTTCATAGCCAAGCAGGTTGTTGGCATAACGCCGCAGCTTGTTGCGGCTGATCATCTTTTCTTCGCTGCTGATAGGCCAGTGCGGCACGCCGTTGTAGGCAAGTTGCATGTCGACGGAGGCGAAATCCGGCCCGAGGAAACGCATCTCCTTGAGCGTGTAATCGCCCACGGCGAAGATGTTGTCACAAAAGCGCGCACATTTGATCAGGGCATGCTTGTAAAAACCGCTCTGATCGCCGAACACGTCATCGACATAATGCCCCTGTGCCATCGCAGCCCGCATGACGTTATAGAACATCGTGTCATGGCCGGGATGATGCTCGACGATGCGGCGCATGGTCGCGCACTCATGGGCATGGAAGATCGTGCGAAAATGGGATCCTTCCCCTTCCAGGATGGCTGCCAGGACCGTGGGCATGCCCATGTACTCGTGGGAGAAGATCACAGCCGGCTCGAGCGCCGTGCCGACGCCCAGCGCATGGAGCGAAGCAATCGCCGGCTGGGCGATGCGCAAATACTGCTCGTAATCCCAGATGTGCTCATACCTGCTTGAATCAATGCCAAACCGCTCCCACAGTGCGTATTTGAAGGCCCCCAGGCGGTTCATGTCATAGCGGGAAACATCCAGCAGCAGTACTTCGGGTGTGGAGACAACGCCGGTTTCCTTGTCCACGAACTTGCGGCGCCCGTAGATGATGCGGACATCGAATTGATGCTCAATTTCACGAAATCGCGGCGCCAGGGGAGAGCGAGACAGCGAATCCATGCTGGAGTACAGCACCTCGCCCTGAGGGCCGAGGCGCTGATCGCCCTGCTCATCACCAGGCCAGAACGGGCCTACCAGGATGTTGCGGTTAACCTGGCTAAGATAGACACGGCTGGTAAGCAGCCCCTGTAGGACTGCCCCAATTCCCCCGATCTTCTGGATGGCTTCGTGCGTAACATGTACAGCGGTTTGCATGGATCGCCTTTTGGTGATGTTAAAGGGAGTATCTGACCCTAAGTTTGATGGATTCGCAGGGGTTTTATCGACGTTTCCTGCCTGTCGGCTGAGTCGAACTTTCCAATATGAAACGTTCAATACGTCCCGCGGGCTGCTGAGGTTTTGTTAGATATCCCGCCCAATAATGCGCATCGCCAAGGGACGAAATGCAATTCCTGGTTTTGTGAACAACTTCACAGGGATCGCGGTGTCCTATGATATGGAAACAAGGTCCCTCAGCCCCGGAGGCGAAGATGATCATTGTGAAGCACCTGATGGATCGGCCGCAAACTGAAGATGGCAGCCGTCTCTGGGTCGAACCAATCGGCTTGACCGAGGATCTTCAGGAATGGTGCCGTGTTGACCACGTACTGTCCCATATCGGGCCGCCCCGAGAATTGTGGGAGTGGTTCAATGATCATCCTGAGGGCTGGGAGTATTTCCGCGCCAAGTATCACGAATACCTGTCGACACCCCGGTTTCGTCCTGCGTTGATCGAACTGGCGAAAGTCGCCAACCGTGAAAACATCACACTGCTGCATGCAGGGGACAATCCCAACGAGAACTGCGCAGCCGCCCTGCACGAGTTTCTCAGTGAATTG
This sequence comes from uncultured Tepidisphaeraceae bacterium, assembly GCA_964606625.1. GTDB lineage: Bacteria > Planctomycetota > Phycisphaerae > Tepidisphaerales > Tepidisphaeraceae > CALEKX01. The sequence goes on from CAZSJB010000010.1 coordinate 4,640, forward strand.
AGCGCATACACCTCAACGGATTGAATCTGCCTTCCGCGGTGTATCGCCTGGGATATAGTGCCGTCTGTGGATGAGCGCTAACCTGCGGCATGCCGCGGGCAACGCTTCATTCCGGGACGAAATCCCGCTGCTCGCGATTGAAATACAAGGCCCCCTCGTACCAGCCCTTGGCCACTTCGCGGCAGCGCAGCACCGTGCAATCGATGCTGCGGATCATCCCTTGGGGGTCGGGTAGATCGACCACGCCGCCATATCCCAGCGGCAGGCGGTGACGGGTGATGAACCCCAGGCTTCGGGTCGTAATGTCGCGAGTATGGAGCTTGACGGGAGCCCCTTCACTAATATTCGCAAAGAGTTGCAGCGCCGCCCGTACGCGATAGGGATGGCGCATCACCTGACGGCGGTCGCGCGGAGAGCCGGCCGCATCCAGCGCCGACATGATGAAGTCGACCTCGGCCTCCTCACTGGACGTGCATCTGGAGCGCACGCGGGTTTTTGTATCGCCTGTAGGTAACATGATTGGGTGAAAATGGATGCTCACACGGAGCAAAGTTCGGCGACTCAGGTTCCACCTAGATACAATTGACTGGTTTGCGCGGGCAAATCGAAAATCGCAAAAAGCCTGTATTCCAAGCCCCTTGCTTCTGCCCGCTCCTCTTGATATCGGTCTATTGTGCGGCTACATTTGCCGCTTCGTCTCATGGCTGTATGGATTGAATCAGCCCGTTCGGGTTACCCGAACAGTACAGACGGTTCAGACGTAAAAAAAGCATCCCCGGACTGACGTCGCTGCTTGGTGCGGCAACGCACGATTCCGGTGGTAAAGGAGTATTTTCCCGTGAAACCCAAGATTCACCCCCGCTATCAGACCTGTACCGTGCATTGCGCCTGTGGTAACACCTTTACCACGCGCAGCACTGCCCCGCGCCTGACGGTCGACATCTGCAGCGAGTGCCACCCCTTCTTCACCGGCAAGCAGAAGTTCGTCGATACCGCCGGTCGGGTGGATAAATTCCAGCGAAAGTTTGGCGGCACATACAGCTTCCAGCGCTCGGGCAAGTAATTCCGATATAATCATGGCAGCCGGCGATCAATCCGGGCCATATGCCCCCTGCCGGCAAACCAACCGCGGGTGTAGCTCAGTTGGTAGAGCGGCAGCCTTCCAAGCTGCATGTCGAGGGTTCGAATCCCTTCACCCGCTTGCTCCCATCCCCCTCATCCGAGGGGGATTTTCATTTCATGCAGCCATGAGCAGCCTATTTCTTGCCCAGTGCCCGCTGGCGGGCGAAGAAATCCCGCAGGAGCTGCGCGCACTGGTCCGCCAGGATGCCGCTGGTCGTCTCCACGCGATGATTTAACCGCGGATCCTGCGTGATGGTGAACAGCGTTTCGCACGCACCGCCCTTGGGGTCGGTGGCGCCATAGACCAGGCGAGGGATGCGGGCATTGACGATCGCACCCGCACACATCGGGCAGGGTTCCAGCGTAACGTACAAGGTGCAATCGATCAGCCGCCAGTGGCCCAGGGCCCGGCCGGCTTGGCGGATGGCAATGATTTCAGCGTGGGCAGTGGGATCGTGGTCCGTTTCGCGGCGGTTATACCCCTCACCAATGATCCGCCCGGTCGGATCATGCACAATAACACAGCCGATAGGCACTTCATCTTGCGCCATTGCCCGCTGGGCCTGCTCAATCGCCAGTCGCATGTACTCAGCGGTGTCGGTCATGTTTCGTGTTTACTCTCTGCCCAACTCGCGCCTCTACAGTCCGGCTGGGCGGGTTATTTACCGGTGAGGGCAGTGATCAATCCGTCCAGCAGTTCCCGCTTGGCCATGATGACCAATGCCAGCGTCGGGATGAGCAGGATTGCGCCATAGATGACCAATCCCAGCGGTTCACGGTCGCGCCGGCTTCTGCCGCGTTGCTGCCAGGAGGTAATCACCCCACACAACAGCGTCAGATCGGCTGTGAGGAACGAAACCAGCAGCAGCCGCCAGTAGATCCCCTTTCGCATGAGGATCGCCCCCCCCGCCGCCACCAGCACCAGCGTCGCCATAATTGCCGCCCGATGGCCAATCTGCCGGATAAGCTGCTCCCGGCGGTTCGGGCGCGGGGGGTTCTTCGATGAACCCATCGTCGAAATCCCCGAGATCAAATGGTGTCGTGTGGCTGGACACAACCTTCAGCGTACCAAATCCGACGATTCGACGCACCCACTCTCGACCTGGCGAGGTTTCTCAGGGGGTGTAGAGCCCTCTAATTCCCAGTCATTCCGGAAGATAAAAACTCAGCGAACCTGTCGGCTGAATCGGCAGTAATAGAAAGCAATCTTCGCGGAATGAATGGGTTCCGACGCAGATTGCCGATAGTGGGCGAGACAAGGGCACCGAGATCGGCCGGATGAGAGGGTGTGACAGTATTTGCAGCGAGAACGGCTGCGTCCGGCTGAATCGTTTTTTGCGGAAGAATGGGACGGACGAAACATGTGGCGCATTCATGCGGGCGTCAGGGCAGACGCCACCCTTTGGGATCGACATCATCAGCATCCCCCCTCTGAGCGCGGCAGCGATGCGACATTCCTCAATCCCCTGTATGGCGGAGCGGATCCGTGGGTGATTTACCACGGTGGGTACTACTACCTGGCGCAGGGTACGTCCACCGGGATTGATATCTGGAAATCCGACAGTCTGACGCACAAAGGCGAGAAATACCAAGTCTGGTCCGCCCCCCGCCGCGGCTGGAACCGCGCCCAGATCTGGGCACCCGAGCTGCATTTCATCTGGGGACGATGGTACATCTACTACGCAGCCTCCAATGGGTGCAATTCCACCCATCGCATGGGTGTACTCGAATCCCAGAGTGACGACCCCACCGGCCCCTATGTGGATCGGGGTATGCTGTATACCGGCGACCACATCGAAACCGGCCGCAATAACCGCTGGGCGATCGATGGCACGGTGCTGCAACTGCATAACCAGTTGTACTTCATCTGGTCCGGCTGGGAGGACGAGCGTGACATCCAGTACCTGTACATCGCGAAGATGGCCAATCCGTGGAGCATCGCGACGAACCGGGTACGGCTTTGCGGCAATTGCTGCCATGAATGGGAATGCGTCGGCGGTTCGCGCCAAGGGCGCGGCCTGAATGAAGCCCCACAGGTGCTGGTGCGCAATGGGCGCGTCTTTTTGATCTATTCGTGCAGCGGATCCTGGGAACCGACCTATAAGCTGGGCATGCTCCACATGCCGGCTGAGGCGGATCCGATGGTGCCGGCAAACTGGACCAAGGTGGCCAAACCGGTCTTTGAAGGCACAGATGCGGTGTTTGGCGTGGGGCACTGCTCTTTCACGACCTCGCCCGACGGACATGAGGACTGGATCATCTATCACGCCAAAAAGCGGCGCAGCCACGGCTGGGCGCGTGATGTCCGGGCACAGCGATTCACCTGGGATCCGGATGGATTGCCTTATTTCGGGCGCCCTGTCGATCCGCGCATCCCGCAGCGGCGCCCTTCCGGCGATGAGTTGCCGATCTCGATGCGCGTAAAGGTGCCGGCTCTGGGCGGTGGGACTATCCCCCAAAGCCTGGCTGCCTCACCGGATGGGGCGTAAAGCAGTCCTTGCCCTTCCCAACAGGGCGGGGCCTTTCTGCCTGGAAGATCGGTGCAGCCATGCAAGGCTGCGCCGATCTTCCTGCGTTGCTCGCTCGCCATTCCCTCTCCAGCCCCCTGCGCCAGCCTGAGACAACCCGCCAGAGAACAAAATTTCCTGTTTGACGATCGACATTTGTTAGCGCATAGTTAAGGAGTCAGCCCATGGGCTGACACGCCTATCAGAAAGGGGTTGGAATGTTTTCCCATTTGTGCTTTCCACACGATCCTGTATCTCCCCATTCACCCGGGAAAACGACGAGGGCTGAGCGTCATTCCCCGCTGATCCCAAGTAAAAACGAACCCAATCGAACCCAAGAAAACCGCATTTTTGGATTGCAAACGCGGTTTTGTCTCTAATTCATTTTCAAAACGAACCCATGGCATCGCCTTAAGGCATCAGGGGAAGCCAGGGGGTATACTGGTGAACATGTCGGAACCTGTTTCGGATCTGGTGCGACGTCCGCGACGGCTGCGTATGCATACGCAGTTGCGCGAGATGGTTCGCAGGGTGCAATTACGGCGGTCGGATTTCATCCTGCCGGTCTTTGTGACCGAGGGGGAGCGCGTACGGCGGGAAGTGCCCTCGATGCCGGGGGTCTTTCAGATGTCGGTGGATACCGCTCTGGCGTGGCTGAGCGCCAAGTGCGAGAAAGGGTTCCGGGCGTACCTGGTATTCGGGGTGATCGACCGGCAGAAGAAGGATGCAGTGGGCTCAGCCGCCCTGGATGCGGACAATGTGGTCTGTCGCCTGCTGCGGGCAGCCAGCGAGGCCAGGTTGCCCATGGTGGGCATGACCGACCTGTGCTTCTGTGAATACACCGACCACGGTCACTGCGGCCCGCTGACCGCCGATGGGCAGTCGGTCGACAACGACACCACTGTTCAGCGGCTGGTCTGGCAGGCGATCAACCATGCCCGTGCCGGAGCGGCCGTGATCGCCCCCAGCGGCATGATGGATGGAACAGTGGCTGCGCTGCGCGCCGGCCTGGATGCTGAGGGCTTTACCGATGTCGCGATTCTTAGTTACGCCGTGAAGTACGCCAGCGCGTTTTACGGCCCCTTCCGTGATGCAGCCGACTCGGCTC
>CAZSJB010000010.1:9386-14783 GCA_964606625.1 uncultured Tepidisphaeraceae bacterium
CGCTCCTATCAAATGGATCCCAGCCGAGGCGTCGATGAAGCCTTACTGGAAGCGCAACTGGATGTTGAGCAGGGCGCTGACATGATCATGGTCAAACCGGCGATGGCGTACCTGGACATCATCCGCGCGGTGCGTGAACAGACACGCGTGCCCCTGGTGGCATATCACACCAGCGGCGAGTATGCGATGATCGAAGCTGCCGCCCGTAATGGCTGGATCGACCGCAACCGCGTCCTGCTGGAAAGCCTCACCGGAATCAAACGTGCCGGTGCGGATCTGATCATCTCGTATCACGCGGATGTGCTCGAGATGCTGCTGGAGTGATGAATTGTTGAGGCATGGGTTGGAAACGCGTGCCATTGAAAATACTACAATGTCCAAACTGATCCTCATCAAACACGCCGCACCGCAGAAGGATGAAACGATTCCTGCCCATGAATGGAGGCTGTCGGATCAAGGACGCGCAGCCGCCCGCAGATTGGCAGATCATATCCAGCCGCATCAGCCGATACGAATCATCACCAGCCGTGAACCCAAGGCGATAGAAACCGGCACGATCCTGGCGGAGGCATTAGGCATTGCGTCAGAACAGGCTGACGGATTGCATGAGCACGATCGCAGTAACGTGCCGATGATGCGGACGCGCGAGTTCATCTCGGCAGTGGCGCAGTTCTTCAAGGAACCGGATGCGCTGACGCTGGGAAAGGAAACCGCGACCGCTGCCAAGCAGCGCATAACCGCTGCGATCCAGGCGGTAACGGATCGCTATCCTGAGAAGAACATTGCCATCGTCACGCACGGGACGGTGCTGGCGCTGTATGCAACCGATTATCTCCCCGAACCGCCCTTCCAATTGTGGCGGAATCTGGGACTGCCCTCGATGATGGTGTTCGATCAGCCGGGAATGCAACTGGTCGACCGGCTGGACAGTGTGACGTAAACAAATCATTGCCCAGTGCCCGGTGCCCGGCACGCTGAAGTTTCGTAATTGAGGATGTGTCATCCTCTACAGATCACAAAGGCTGAACGGTATACTAGGGGGCTTCATGAGCAGCTCCGATCCATCCCGCATTCTGATAGTTCAGCCCAACTGGGTGGGCGATGCCGTCATGGCCACCCCCCTGCTTCGTGCCATGCGCGAGCAATTTCCCAATGCTCATATCGCCTACCTCATGCGGCGTTACGTCAAGCCCCTGTACACGGGCATGCCGTGGGCAGATCAGTTGATCACCTACCGCACCGGCAAGACCCGGGGCCGGGTTGGCAAAGGGTTCTTCTTTGACCTGGCCGCCCGTCTGCGCGCAGGACGTTTTGACTGGGCGGTCCTGCTGCCCAATTCCTTCCGGGCTGCGCTGATCTGCAAGATGGCCGGGATAGACCGGATCATTGGATATGAACGGGATGGCCGGGGATTTCTGCTGACCGATCGGCTCCTGCCCGCGCGCGATCGAGGTAAGTTCGTGCCAACGCCGATTGTGCGGACTTATATGGGGATTGCCCAGTACCTGGGCAGCACCAGCCGGAACTATCGGCTGGAGCTGTTTGTCACCCCGGGCGACAGGCAGGACGCCTGCGCAGTACTCGAACGGGCGGGTCTGGATCCCACCCTTGAACGCCCTGCTGCTGCCGGTCAGCCGCCGATGGTGATCCTCAACCCCGGCGCGCAGTACGGAGCCGCCAAGTGCTGGCTACCAGAGCATTTCGCCGCCGTGGGGGATCGTTTCATCCGCGAGATGGGCGCGACGGTGCTGATCAGCGCTGCCCCCAAGGAACGCCCCATCGTCGAGGCTATCCAGCGACATATGCACCACGCAGCTGTTGACCTGTCGCGGCATGGGCTGTCACTAGGGGCTTTGAAGGAAATTGTCCGCCGCAGCGACCTGATGATCACCAATGACACCGGCCCGCGGCACATCGCGGCTGCGTTTGATGTGCCCGTAGTCACGGTTTTCGGGCCCACCTTCCCGGAATGGACCGAGATTGATTTCCCCAAGGAGCGGCAGGTGTCTGTGAAGGTGTTCTGCGGCCCTTGCCAGCGCAAGATCTGCCCGCTGGATCATCGGTGCATGACGCGCGTCACCCCGCAGATGGTGTGGGAAGCCTCCATGGAATTGCTTCAGCCCCGTTCTGGGGTTTCCCTGCCGGTGGTTTGACGATCAGTTAGGGGGAGACTGAAAGAAACAACCCGACGCGCATACGCTGGGGACCAGCCCCATCACAGTTCCTCTTCCTGCCGGACGATGATGTCGTACATCTCCTGAGGCGTTTTCGCCTGGAGCAGGGCTTGACGGAACTTATCGATGGTCATTAACCGGCTGATGCGCGCCAAGGCATGAATATGGGGTCCGGTTTTATCGGGAGGGGAGCTGAGCAACCAGATCAGTGACACGGGACGGCCATCGATCGACTGGAAATCGATGGGGGTCTCGGCTTTGCCGATCGCCATGACCAGCCCGTCGGTGCCGTTACATTTGCCATGGGGGATAGCCAGACCATTTCCGATGCCTGTCGTGCGCGTGGCTTCGCGGTCCAGCACGGCATCGAGGACCTTTTGTGGGTCGGCAACATCGCCGTTGGACGCAAGCAGATCGACCAATTCCTTAATGGCGTCGGTCTTGGCAGTGGCTTGCAGCGGGACTTTGATGTTCGCAGGCTTGAGGATCTCAGTCAATCGCATGTTGGCACGACTCCAAGCGGATTCGGCGGGTATAGCACGGAAATTAATCGAAGCGGAAATCGTACCGCCGCTGGCGGAGGGTCGCAAGGCATGCAGGCAAGGAGGCGTTATTCCGTCAGATGGACGTCCACGGTCCGGATCTGCCCCTCCCGCTGGATCGTCAAGGTGACGACGCGCTTCTGGACCGTGAGAGCTGCGGCAAACATGGGGATATCCCCTACAGGCGCATCGCCCAGCCGCAGGATGATGTCATCGGCTTGCAAGCCTGCCTTTTCGGCAGGTGAACCGCCGATAACCCGGCGGACATGCAGCCCGGGCTGATCTCCCAGCGAGCGCTGCTGCCGCAGCGCATCGTCCGGGCCGATCTCCACCACCACGAGTCCCAGTTGCGGCCGGTTGATTTCACCGGCTCTCACCAGTTGTTCAACCACCGGCACCACCGCCGATGCAGCAAGAAATTGCCCATGACGCGCAAACCCGGCAACCTGCCCATCCACCGAAACCACCACCCCCCATTCGCGGGCATTGTCGGTCCAGACGCTCAAGCGGGCGGTATCGTTGGTGGGCGAGAGAATCATAACCAGGCTCCCGCGAGCCGGCCGATGAAGAGAGGCAATCCGTGCCGCCTTGCCGGTGGGCTGATCCAGTTTCAGTACCGTCAGTCCGATCTGCCGATCCGATCCGACAAACGTCGCTACCGTGGACCGCCCTCCGCCCAACTGCACCGGCACGGGCCGGCCAAACTGTTCGCGCTCAAGATAGACCGGCACGACCAGATGTCCTTGGTCGTCGATAATCAGCGCGAGATTGGCTGAAGTAAATCCGCTTTGCGGGCGCGTCTCGATGCGCACATGGGCTTGTTGATCGCTGGCCCCGGGAGGCGCAATCACGATCACTTGTCGGTCGCCGCGCTGTAGTGACTCCATCCGGAGCGAATGATCCTGATCCGACGGCGTTAATCGCCAGTTGCCGTCGGCAACCAGCCCGTCATGTGTCCCGGGATCGTGCGGCTGGGTGGTTGGGGCCAGGATGGCTGTGCTCAGCCGCCCGCCCCTGCGGCCCGGGTGTTGCTCTACCAACCTGCGGCGCACTTCAGGATCAAGCTGCTCCCATCGGGTGGCGGGATGCTCATCGGCTAGCAGCTCCTCCACCCACGCCGGTGGCGGAAGCTGCACGCGCACCACTGATTGCTGCACCTCCTGGTACAGCGACTGCATCTCGCGGTCCAGCTGCTCCAGTAACGGCGCATCCTGACCCGCGGCCACCTGCGCGGCAACTGCCAGGAAGATGATGCAGATCACGCGTCTCATCCGGGATTAAAACCGATCCCCCACCAGCAGGATCTGACCTTCGGTCAGCCGCTGGCGGCGATCCTGCCAATCCTGAAGCTCTTGGGAAAATCGCTGTGCATCGTCAATGGTTCCAAACTGCTGCACGGCAATGATGTTTCCATCCGTATCGGTCACAGCCACGCGATACCCACCCTCTTCCGAGGTTACAATCGACCCAGGCATCACTGGGGAATGCATCAGCGCACGTCCCGTCCAGCCGATACCAAACCCCAGCAAAATCACCGCGGCTGCCGCGCTGATCCATCGCAGAGACCGCCAGCGTCGTTCCGACGTTTCCCATTGGCGTGCGGCGGCCGCAAACCGGGTAGCCACCGCCTCCGCCTCTGATGCGGTCCCCTCCAGCGATGCCCACACATGGCTGCGCAACGCGCGCTGGGTGCGAAGTTCATCGGCAAGCTTTTGAAGCGATGGCTCGCGTTGCAGGCGATCTGCCAGCGCCTCAGCCGCTTCCGGCTGGAGCGCGCCGTCCAGGTACGCCTCAAGCTGATAGATCGTTTTCTCAGTCTCCATGGGGTGTTGTCCTCGCCTCACCCTCAACGTATTCCCGCAGCATGTTTGCCAATTGCTTTCGGCCCCGATGAAGCCACGTCTTCACCTGTGGTACCGAGCAGTTCAGCACTTTGGCAATTTCGGCATACGGCATTCGCTCATATTCGCACAAAACCAGCGCGGCGCGAAAATGATCCGGCAACCGGTCAATCGCAGCGCGTACCATGCGAATCCGCTCATCCTCGAGCATCGGCTCATCCGGCTGACCGCCCCTGCCGGGGTGATCCTCTGCCACTACCGTCATCCGCGGCTGACGAAGCACTCGCAGGGCCTCGTTTACGACTGTGCGACGCATCAGGCCGCCAGGTTCGCGCCAATCATACCGGTGGCGATGCCGGTACAGGTTCAGCAAAGCCTGTTGCAGGACATCTTCCGGTGCGGCTCGATGGCCGACAATTGCCCTGGCTATCGCCAGCAATCGTCGGGAATGCTCTCGCACTGCCCGCTCAAACAGGGCAATGGTCGGATCGGCATTCCCACGCTGTTCTGTCATTGCCTAACACGCGCCGATGGAAAGGAAGTTGCAGCCCTTCTGTTTCCTGAGGGCCCGATTCACTGTATCCCACCCCTGCACGGGGAGCAAATACCGCCTCTAAACCAAAGCGGCCCCCGCAGATCGGGGGCCGCCTGGTCCTAGCCGGATGGTTCGTGGGTTTACGCCACGATGGGCTGATCCGAGAAGACAGAGGACAGACTGCTGGCCGTCCCGGAACCCTGATTATCAAGGCTCACCGCCTGCGGTGCACTGTTACTGGGTTCATAGAAGACCTTCACTGGTTCATCCTCGAAGATGTATGCAACAGAATCGGGAATGATGGT
>CAZSJB010000010.1:14793-17136 GCA_964606625.1 uncultured Tepidisphaeraceae bacterium
TGGTGACGGTGAGTTCCGGACCACCGAAGAGGTATGCCGGAATCGGGAGATCCAGATACTCCTTGCCAGCTTCGATGAACGCCGAGAACGGTGTTCCGGCGGCTACGCGGACCAGCACCCTGCCGGTGAGGTCACCGGTGCGGGAGATGCGGACGATGGCATCCTGGGAATCGGTCGCCACCGGCTGGATCACTTCAAGGTGCAGATGCGGGAGCACCCTGCCGAACTCGCTCAGCACCAGCTTCGCATCCGCCCAGTTGGTGTGATCTTTGTAGTCATTGTCATCACCGGTTGTTGTCACAAGGCGAAGCTGATCGACGCCCGTGACGTCGACACTCATGAACTCAGCGTCATCCGCCCCGGTGAGGCGCGAACTGCGTGCCAGCAGCTGGCCGTCCCCATACACCTCAAAGACAGCCGAACCATCCTTGGCCCCATCACCGACAAAGTCGTCGATGCCGACATAGGCCTCAAAGCGCGTGTACTGGCCGTCGAGGTCATAGACCAGTTCGGACCTGGCGTGGGTGCCGAGTCCCTTTTCCCATGTCTTACCATTGATCTCCAGAGGCGTGCCGTTGGCGGCCTGGTCCTTCTTGAGACCATAATAGGGGCTGGTCGCAGAAACGGGCACCCAGTCGCTGAGGTACACCTCTCCGGGCTGCGTGCTGGGTTCGCTGTAGTAGATCGTAACCGCCCCGTCGACGACCTTGTAGTCAGCGGAGTTGACAATCCATACCAGCATATCCGGGCCGGTGAACCAGCTAGCGTCGATCTCCACATCGACGTGGGACTCACCCGGCCAGAAGTGAACCAACCGCGGCAGTGGCGCCTCGGTGTAGAGGTATGTGACGACCAGCAGTTCGGAGGTATCACCGGTGCGCTCGAAGCGGACAATGGCCGGCTGGTCAGGCGTAGCGACGGGCTCAACCGCTGTGATGCTCACCTGCGGCAGCTGGTCGGCATTCTCGACGAAGACCTTGGCGTCGGCCCAGTTGGTGTGATCCTTGTAGTCGCTGTCGCCGCCGGTCCTGGTGATCAGTGTCAGGAGATCGACATTGGTAATGTCGACGCTCAGGTGCTGGGCTCCATCGGCGCCGGTGAGGCGATCGCTGCTGGCCAGCAGCTTGCCGTCGCCCCAGACCTCGAAGACAGCCGAACCGTCACCGCTGCCATTGCCGACGGCATCGTCAATGCCGACGTACGCTTCGAATCGCGTGTAATTACCAGCCAGGACGTAACGGACCTCCGAGTAGGCATGGGTGCCCAGGCCCTTCTCCCAAGTCTGGCCGTTGATCGTCAGCGGCCCGCCACTGGCGGACTTGTCCTTCTGAAGGCCGAAGTAGGGGCTGGTGACAAAGACGGGCTCCATGTCGCTGAGATAGACCACATCCGACGTGGCGCTGCGGTCGTAGTAGACAGTCACCGGATTGCCGTCGAAGACGTAGCTGGGCGAATCGGCAAGCGACACGGTCAGTTCATCGTTTGCGCCGAACAGGTGCGCCGGAATCGGCACATCCACAAACGACGCGCCCTCGTTGAGGAAGACGGTGAAGGTTGTTCCGGCGTTCACGCGGACGGCCAGCATGCTGTCGGTGTCACCCGTGCGCGTCACGCGGACGATGGCGTTCTTCGCAGCAGTTGTCGTGGGATTGATCACTTCAAGCGACAGCGTCGGCAGGACGGTATCCGGCTGGTAGAAGACCTTGACCGGATTACTGTCAACGACATAGGCCGCCGAATCCGGAATGATGGAGACGGTGAGTTCGGCGCTGGCACCGAACAATGTCGCCGGAATCGGCACGTCGACATACGCCTCACCGTCCGGGATGAAGACCGAGAATGGCGTTCCCGCAGCCACCCGGACCAGCAGGCTGCCTCCCGGCTCGCCGGTGCGCGTGATGCGGACGATCGCATCCTGGGTGTCGGTTGCGATCGGTTCGATCACTTCCATGGTGAGATGCGGCAGCACGACCTGGTCGCCAGCCTTGATCAGCTTGGCGTCTGCCCAGTTGGTGTGGTCCTTGTAGTCGCTGTCGCCACCGGTGGTTGTGACCAGCCGAAGCTCCTTGACACCCGTGACGTCGACACTCATGAACTCCGCATCGTCCGCTCCCGTCAGATACGAGCTGCGGGCCAGCAGCTCGCCGTCCCCATACACCTCAAAGACTGCCGAGCCGTCCTTCGAACCATTACCGACGAAGTCATCAATCCCGACATAGGCCTGGAAATGTGTGTACTGGCGGTTGAGGTGATAGATCACCTCGGAAGCTGCGTGCGTCCCCAGACCCTTTTCCCAGGTCTGGCCGTTGATTGTCAGCGGTCCGCCGCTGGCGGACTTATCCT
>CAZSJB010000011.1:0-7828 GCA_964606625.1 uncultured Tepidisphaeraceae bacterium
TCAAGCGGGACGAGTTAGACATCTATGACATCCCCATCGCCAGGATCACCGACAGCTACATGGAGTATATCCAGATGCTGCGGTCGATGAGCGACCGGACGGGGCTGGACATTAACATCGCGGGAGATTTCCTGGTGATGGCAGCCACGCTGATGGAAATCAAATCCGCCATGCTCCTGCCACGCCCGCCCGCCGAGGAGCACAATGGCGATGATCCCTCAGTCGCCCAGGAACTGGCGGATCCACGATATGAGCTGGTCCAGAAGCTGCTGGAATACAAACGCTTCAAAGATGCCGCCATGGCGATGGAGCAGCGGGCGGAAACGCATAGCGAGCGTTTCCCCCGTATCCCCGCCAAACTCGAAGGCAGCGACGATGAGCCCCCTCCGGTCGATCTGGAAGAGGTGCAGGTGTGGGATCTGCTGGCAGCTTTCAACAAGCTGATGAGTGAGGTTGGGCTTCGAAAACCCAAGTACCACGAAGTCACCTATGACGACACCCCCATTGACCTCCACGCAGCCGATATCGAAGACCGGCTCACCCGCGAACCCCGTCTCTCCTTCCGCCAACTTATCATGGGTCGGAGTAGCAAAAGCGAAATGATCGGGGTCTTCCTGGCGCTGCTGGAGCTGATCCGTGAAAAAAAAGTTCTGGTCGAGCAGACTGAGCCGCTGGGAGATGTTGAGATCATCGCCGCCCCCGAAGAACATCGCCGCACCTACGAGCACGCTTCCCTCCATCTCGCGCCCGAAGCGGAGGAAACCTCTGAACCCGAAGCCATGTCAAGCGAAAGCGACGTTCAACCGCAGAACACCGACGCTGAAAGCAATTCCCCTTCAGTGTAATCCTGACCGCATTGGACGAAAAATAACTGCGAAAGACATTCGCCTTGCCCTATACGGTTACGGCTGCTTCGACAGTTCTGCCCTGCGCTGCGGGTTGTAACGCACAGCAAACTCATGAGCGGTAAATTGCCACTCCGCCTCCTCGATAGCGCCCTGCGTTCCGGGAATGTACCAGTCTCGATCCGAATCGTAGAACACTTCCGTCGTGATCCATCCGACTGCAAGATAGCCACTATCGTCAGGCACCACCTGGCGATCGACGTCAACAGTCCTCCCAAGCGCAACTGTATCCGCGTAACGCCCCACTTCGATCAGCCGGGTGATATCCGCACGGAAGCTGGCAGGATCATAGAGGCTGGGTTGTCCCTGGGAACCGCCGGGGTGATCAGCGCACCCGTAGTGCGCCACCAACAGCAAGAGCGTGAATAACCCCTTAAACACCATCCTTTCCTTTTAAGCCCAGCCAGTCTCCAAGTACCCCTGAATATGCGTTTAGCGTGTTATGGGGAAGTCTTTGGCTTGTGTGAGGGTGGGGTTGATCTTAACATCTTGACAGGTAATGCGTTTGTGCTGCAGGAGATGAAGCTTATGATCGCCCCGAACAAGACTGAAAAGCAGATTGTCGTTCGAATCCGTCGCCAGGATGGGCCGGATAAGCCTTCCCGCTGGGAAGAGTTTTCAATTCCGTACCGGCCGAGCATGAACATCATCTCTGTTCTCCAGTACATCGCAGCCAACCCGATTACCTCCGACGGAAAGGAAACCACCCCGCCGGTATGGGATTCAGCCTGCCTCGAAGAAGTTTGCGGCGCCTGCACGATGGTCATCAATGGCAAGGTGCGCCAGAGCTGCTCGGCATTGGTCGATAAGCTGGAGCAGCCGATCACGCTCGAGCCTATGACCAAGTTCCCCGTAGTTCGCGACCTCTTCGTCGATCGCCAGCGCCTGTTCAATGATCTGAAGCGCATCAAAGCGTGGGTGCCGATTGACGGAACCTACGATCTTGGCCCTGGCCCGGCGGTCCCGCAGGCACTGAACGACAAACGCTACCCGCTTAGCCGATGCATCTCCTGCGGCTGCTGCCTGGAGGCTTGCCCGCAATACACCCCCACTAACAAATTCGTCGGCGCAGCCGTCATCAACCAGGCACTGTTGTTCAATGAACATCCCACCGGGGCTGCCCTGAAAGAGGAACGCCTTGAAGCCCTCATGGGCGAAGGTGGCGTGGCTGACTGTGGCAAGGCTGGGAACTGCGTTGAAGTCTGCCCCAAGGACATCCCCAACCTCGAAGCCATCGCCGCGGTCCAACGCCAGGCGACGGTCTATGGGATCAAGAAGTTCTTTACGAAGTAAGCCTTAGGTATACCTGGTACCTGATGAATGACGCACGAAGCTTCCGGCTTTGTGCGTCATTTGTTATTGCTCATGGTTCCAGATGCCTGGAGCGCTGGCGCGAGTGTCCTTTGGGGAGATAGCGTGCTCAAATCGCGATATGGAAGGATTTCGTGATCGCAGCGGCGGCACTGATTTGCTCTTCCCGGCCGCGCTCGACCGCATCGCGGAGGGCACGCTCGAATTCCTTCTCGCTGCGATCGCCGGCAAGGTGATTGATCAGATCGATCTTGTTCAAATCCAGCAGCCGGGCCACAACCTCGGGATGATCAGCGACATCGTCGAGTGTCCAGGACCGCGTATCCACGAGGGTATCAACAATGCCAAGGCGATTCTTGGGGACGATCGTCAGAGTTCGGGGTGTGCGCACCACATGCAGCGACAGCCCGGCCAGCCCCCATCCCCCCAACAGCAGCACCAGCACGATCAGGCGAAAGAGCGTTTTCACGATAGGTTCCCTTCCCGGCATCCGGCAGCGCCAAACGCGCCCTTACAAGACGCATCGGCAGCCTATGGGTGATGGTGCATCATATCCCTGCCTGGATCAGCCAGAAAAGCCGGTCAACCCTTTTGGCTTATGCGGGTGGTATCGATCTGATGGAACAGATAACCCCCCAGTTCCGATAAAGATGCCCCAATCCACGGCTGGAATGTGATGCACATTGCCTACCGGGAAGCCGGATAACGATCGTCATCGGTCGGCTCTTCCGAGGCGTCCTCAAGATCAAAATCGATCTGGTCGTCTTCCTCGGACTCAGTTTCTTCATCCTCGGTAATAAACTCCGCAGCCTCCGGGGCAGTGCTGAGTAATCCCGGCAGACAATCCTCCGCCTCGTCCGTTGAGGTGTTGGACTCGTTGGTGGGGATTGGATCAGACGGGTCGCCTTCGGGTTCCGGGGCATCTTCTTTACTCGTCTGCACCCCAGGCTGAGAGGAAGCGGGCACGGTGGGCGGCACGCTGGCGGCTGACGATCGCTTCTTTGCGGGCGCTTCGGCCGGCCGACGCGGCGACGCAATGGGGATGGCACTCTGGTAAAATCCCGTAGCGAATAACCCCTGCTGCTGCTGATAGGGGAAGTTGATCAGTTCGCAGAACTCGCGAATGACAGCCTGCGCCACCGGATCTGCCCGTTCGGCAGCCTGAACCTGCTGCTGGTGGTGACGATCGCGGAACCGCATGATCTGGACGTAACGGCCGGTCGCCTCTCCCGGACTCCAGTTCGTCCCCACCTGCTCATATGCTTCAAAATGTTCACATCCCAGACGCAGTAACACCTGGCGAAACTTGCGCAACAGCCGATTGTGGGCATCACGCTTGTCCCGAGGAACGATATAACTGTTGGTCTGCAAAAGCATAAGCGTCCAGACGAGCTTTTATGCACTCAGCGAAGGGCTGGCATCTATTGTGCCATATCGGCTTACCAGGATCAAACAGAACATGAAAGCGAATCGAAGACTTTCCCCCCTGAGCATGTTATGGGGCACAAGCAGGGATCGATAAAGAATGTCGCAATATTGCCCCAGCTGCAGCCCTGACTGGTCAGGCAAATGCTCTACAACGGGCACGGGTTCGGCAGTCTTGAGAAAATCGAGGATCCGGCTGTGTACGACGTCGCTTTCCAGTACATCATTGTGACCTGCCCGCTCCACCCAAAGGGAATGCTTGGGCTGTGCTGCGGCGTCATAAAGTGCTTCAGCCTGGGTGAAAGGGATGATCTCATCGCGCAGACCATGAACGATCAGGATCGGGCGTGGCCAGATGCGCTGGACCTGCTCAGCCGGTGAAAATCCGGTCAGATCGGCATTGGTCTGAGCGGCAGCCATAGGAACGGCCACATACCGCACCAGCCAATCCAGGGGCCGGATGAAATAGTTTTGCGACACATCTGTCGCCAATCGGCCCAAGTCCGCAAACGTGCCCAGGACAACGACCGAGTCGATCGCCTGCCCTTCCGGTGATGCATCAGCGGCTGCCGCGATAAGGGCCGCAGCGCCCATGCTCGCCCCGACCCCATGGATTCGCTCCGCCTGCTCCGGCCGGTTTTCCCACAGCCAGCGCACCGCCCCCAGCACGTCAAAACGCTCACGGTCACCGAAGGTCGTAAACTGCCCCCCACTCTCACCATGGGCCCGGAAATCGAAGATGAAGAGATTGTATCCATGCGGCAGAGCAAACTCCCCAAGAAGCAGATGGTTCTGCTTGTTGGCTGCCAGACCGTGGCAGATCAGCAGCGTTTCTTTTCCCCACCTCCCGTCCGCCTCGGACGGCGGCGAGGAAGTCGCAATCCACCAACCGGTCAGGGGAGTCCCGTCGCTGGCTTCAAAGTGTATCACCTCAAACGGGCGAGACGGTTCTGCCAAGGGTACAACTTTCGGCCGGTAAGTCATGACGGCAGCCATCACATACGGCAGACCGATCGAAACCAACAGCACGATCCGCAGGGGCACCGCGATCCACAACCGCCGGATCCGTCGCTGTGTATTCAGATCCGTTGTCGCTGGTCGACCCACCCACCATTTCACCAGGCCGCGCAATCCATAATCAAACGCCTTGATCAGCAGGAGCATGCCCGCGGCAAAGTAAATCGCCCGGATGAGTTGTCCCAGTTGCCAGCGTCCCTCCACCGTGGTGGCGTAGATCATGACCAGCGTTGTGGCAATGACCGCGGCACTGATCAGCGTCAATATATAGCTCATGAGCGGCGACAATTGACGTGATCGGCGTGCCCAGACCACCGCTACCGCCAGCCCCACCACCGGTCCAACCAGATACCACGCCATGAGCACGTAATGAAACCCTGCCCGCATGGTGCGGCAGTATACCCGCCAACGATGAGTTTAGTGTGGTCTTAACGGTTGAAAATCACCGCCACAGGGTCCGCCGCCGGTGGCGTCGGAAAAAGCGACCTGCTTTCCATCAAAGGTAAGGCGTTCGGTATACCACTTGGCCAGTTCCCTGGCATGCATCGGGGCATAGTGGCAGATGAACGAACGACGGAAGCGGGTGGTGCTGTGATTGGGATAGGAACCGTGAATCAGGCTGCCGTTGAAAAAGAGCACATCCCCGGCTTTCAAGGTCACCGGCTGCTCTTTCAATCCTTCTGGAACGGGAACATGGTGTTCAGTGAAGAAACGACTCTTGTCGGCTTCTTCCGGGCAGACGATCTCCATGTTCTGCGTACCCGGAACGACTACCATGCCGCCGTTTTCACTGTCAGCATCGTCAATGGCGACCCACGCAGCACAGCAGGTGCCTGGCCTGACCCGCAGGTAGAAGTTGTCCTGGTGAAGCGCCTGGCCGCGGGCACCGGGTGGCTTGAAGTAGAACATGCTCTGCACAGCCACCGGTTCATCCTGCATGAACGTTTTCAACGGCTGATACAAGCGTGGCTCGAGCATGTACTGCATGGCGAGCTGGCCAACACGTTTATCGGGGTGACGATGCGGGTGCATCATGCGCGGATAGAACGCCAGCGGATCAGACGGGTCATAGGTTGCACCGCTGCCCCGCACAGTTTCGGACAGCCCCACAACCGGGCCGTTGGCGGCTTCTGCCATGAAAGCATCACGGATCGTGTCAACCTCTTCACGGCTGAACAATCCGCGAATGACCGCAAACCCCTGGGTTTCAAATGCGGTTGCCAGATCCGCCTCGCTGTATGGAACAGTTGTGCTGCGCATGTCGTCTCCGATTCAGAATCGCGGGCTACCAATCTCCTGCGACGCGATTGTGCAATTCACACGGCTGAGGTGGGAATAGAATTGCCGCGCAGAAACCTGTAATATCCTGCTATGCTCCCCTCTCCCCCGCCCACAGGCCATCAAGCCGTCCTCCAAGTCGTTGCCGGTCATTTCCAGGAAACCGCGGGATATTCGGTCTGGCGTCCCCAAGGCACGGACGACTGGCTGCTCGTCCTGACCATCGACGGTCTGGGCCGTTTCGAACTGGATGGTCAGCAGGTTATCGCAGAACTGGGTGACCTGATACTGCTGCGGCCGCACACGCCTCACGCCTATGGGGTCGAGGCATCGCTGCTGCGGTGGGAGCTGATCTGGACGCACTTTCGTGCCCGGCCGGAGTGGGTGGAATGGCTGGACTGGCCCGAAGCTGTGCCCGGTATCCTGCGCCTTCGCCTGGAAAATCCAGCCGATCGGCAGCGCATCCTCCGGCAGTTTCACCTGGTTCTGGAACATACCCGCCAAGCCATGCGTCGCCGCGAAACACTGGCCATGAATGCTCTCGAACTTCTGCTGCTGTGGTGTGACGACCTCAACCCCCGCTCCGTGTACGCCCGCGTCGATCCCCGCATTCGCGGAGTGGCCGACTTTATCTGCCGCTCGTTCAACCGGCCGCTGTGCATGAAAGATCTTGCTGAGCAGACAGGTTTGTCCGTCTCCCGCATGAGCCATCTGTTTCGCGATGAGATGGGTCTGACACCCCAGCAGTTCATCGAGCAGCAGCGGATGCGCCGCGCAGCAGAGCTGCTGAGTTTCACCAGCCGCAGCGTCCGCGACATCGCTGAGGATGTTGGATTCGACGATCCGTTCTACTTTTCGATGCGCTTCCGAAAGTTTGTCGGCGTCAGCCCCCGTGCCTACCGCAATCGGATACGCCCTCCCGCAGTCAAACCGACCTAATCCGCGCTTGCTCCTTACCCCACCGCTGCGATAATGTTTCCACCGACTGCCCCCGTAGCTCAATTGGATAGAGCACGGCTTTCCTAAAGCTGAGGTTGCAGGTTCGATCCCTGCCGGGGGCGTTTTTCCACGCTTGCCTGCCCCTTCTCATCGGCCCCGAGCCAATTCTGTGTAATTGCAAATGCTTCCCTCAGGGATTGTCCGCCATTTGGCCCTTGCCCGCTGCATGGCGTAACATACCCGGCATGCTGACCAAGCGGATCATCCCGTGCCTCGATGTGGACAAGGGGCGTGTTGTTAAGGGCGTCAAGTTCTTCGATCACGTGGATGCCGGCGATCCTGTCGAGCAGGCACGACGGTATCAGGCTGACGGAGCCGACGAACTGGTCTTCTACGACATCTCAGCCTCTCACGAAGGCCGCGAGATCATGGCTGACCTTGTGCGCCAGGTTGCAGACAACGTTTTCATGCCCCTGACGGTCGGAGGTGGAATCCGTACCCTCGATGACGCCATGCGGATGATCCAGGCCGGCGCGGAAAAGGTGAGCATCAATTCGGCTGCGGTCAAGCGACCCCAGCTTCTGTCCGAAATCGCACGACGTTTTGGCCGCTGTGCCACCGTACTGGGGCTCGATGCCAATCGCGTGATAGAGAATGGTGTTGAATACTGGTACGTCTTCGTCAACGGCGGCCGCGTCAACACCGGCATCAAGGTGATGGACTGGGTGAAGCAGGCGGAGGAACTCGGAGCGGGCGAGATCGTGCTAAACGTCATGAATGCCGACGGCACGACCGACGGCTACGACATCGAGATGACCGCAGCCGTCAGCGACGCAGTGAAAATCCCCGTCGTCGCCAGTGGCGGTGCCGGCAGCCCCGAACACATGCGCCAAGCCTTGGTCGAGGGCCGCGCGGATGCTGCCCTGGCTGCCAGCATCTTCCACTTCAACAAG
>CAZSJB010000011.1:7838-15789 GCA_964606625.1 uncultured Tepidisphaeraceae bacterium
AGTACACAGTGCAGCAGGACAAGCAGTATCTACATGAACACAACGTGCCCGTGCGTCTTGTTTAAGGGCAGTTCTCAAACTACCCAGTCCTCGCATCTTTAACCGAGCGACTAGGTGAGACCATGGCGGAGAAACGGTTCTGCCTTGACGCAACCTCTCCCTTTGGGCGCATACTCACGCATGTGATGGTCAATGTCCTCGTCCGAGCCCTGCTGGTATTGATGGCACTGGGGATGATCGCCCCCGAACCCATCTACGCAGGCGTCGTCCAGACGGCTGACGGAGTGATTCACCAAGGTACGGTCACATTTTCGAGTGGCCGGGTCGTCATTCATCCCGCCATTGGTCCCAGCATCCACCTGGATCCGGAGGATGTGCTTGCCATTACCTTCGATGCCGACCGGCATGGGGCTCCGCCGCGAGATGCCCTGCCTTCTCCCTGGGCCAGTCGCGACATCGGAAAAATCGGCCTCAACGGCAAAGCCATTCACCAGAACGGTACGTTTCAAGTCTGGGGAGCTGGCGGTGGCATCGGGGGGCGCGAAGATGCGTTTCATTTTGTTCATCAGCCGGTCGGCGACCCCACTGAGATCACCGCACGCGTGCTTTCCATGCAGAACACCCATGAACGCGCCAAAGCGGGCATCATGCTCCGCGAAAGCCTCGCCCCCCATGCACCCTACGTCATGCTGCGGGTCACTCCGACCGGCGAGGTCGCCCTGGAGCGGCGACTCCCTGGTGAACCTGGTGAAGAGGCGGAGGTCATCAGGCACGATCGTGTGAGGCTCCCCGTCTGGCTGCGCCTGCGTCAGCGTGCGAATCGCTGGCAAGCTGAGTACTCCGAAGACAATCAGCGATGGCAGACGCTGGATACCCTGCAAATGCCGATGCGCGCCACTCGGGGTGGCCTGATCGTCGTCAGCCATGATGCCACGCGGCTGTGTGCTGCGCAATTTGATCAGGTGGAGGTTTACAGCAAAACAGCCGAGGTATCTCCCGAGCCGGCTGCCGAACTGGTACTTCTGCATGGAGGTGTGGTGCTGCGCGATGGACGCGTCATCACCGGCGACGTGCGCGCAATGCATCAGGACACCCTGCACATCGGACGCCCGCAAAACGTGCAATGGCGCGTCCCAGTCTCCCAGGTGGCTCAACTCATTCTCCAGCCGCTGACGCAAAGGATGACGGAGCAATTGCTTCCGGATCGCAATGGCGTACTCCTGCAAAACGGTGATTTCCTGGAGGGTGAAGTCACGATTCTTCCCAGCGGTGACATCCGGGTAAGCTCGATCCTGTATGGTTTGCAGACGCTGAAGCGCGATCAGATGTCAATGATCATCCTGGCAGCAGCAGACGAACCGCAGGCTCCCGTGGTTGTCCGGGCCGCTGATGGATCAGTCTGGGTGAGCGATCGCCTGACCCTGGAGCAGGATGCCATACTTATCCGGGATCCCCTTGCCGGCGATTTGATGCTGACAGCCCGACAGTTGCATTCCATTGAAGCGTTCAAGGATCGCACCCGCTCGCTGCTGACCATCCAGCCGAGCCTCTCCAAGCACGGCCTGGTTGTCGGGACACCGATGGCGGTCAATAAAAGCATCACTGGCTACCCTTTTCGGCTGGGCCGTCAAAGCATCGCAACGGGTATCACCGCAGCGGGCAATGTCGCGTTGAACTTTACGCTGGATCGTCCCTGCCGGGCGCTGATCTGCTCAGCCGGCATTGCCGCTGACCAATCGCCCCTGCTGCGCGGTCATCTGGTCATCCTGGGAGACGGGCGGGAACTCTATCGCAGCCCTGCCATCGCCACCGGCGATCCCGCCCGGTTGATCGGTATTTCCCTCGAAGGGGTGCAAACCCTCACGCTGCGCATTGAAGCAGCCGACAATCAGGCTCTCTGCCCCGCTGCCATCTGGGCGAACCCCCTTCTGGTCATCGAATAACAGACCTGAGAGGTGTTCTGCTGCATCTTCTGGCCCCATCCGCCTTGCATTCCTATATTCCTACAATAGAATACATTCATGAAGATGGATCAACAGTTGATTCCAAAGGTTGTCGAGCGGTTTCGGGCCCTGGCGGACGAAAACCGGATTCGCCTGCTGATGCGGCTTCAGAAAGGCCCTGCCAATGTATCAACTCTTACTGCAGAGCTGGGCATTGCCCAGGCATCGGTTTCCAAGCACCTGACCGTTCTGAAGCATGTGGGTCTGGTTGAAGCCCGCCGCGTTGGGACCCAGGCGATTTATGCAGTTGTTGACCAGTCCGTCTTCGAGATGTGTCGGATCGTCTGCGACGGCGTGACTCGGCAACTACAGCGTGATCAGGCTGTTTTGCAATCCATCACCCGCGAGGAGAGTTGAATCATGTGTGTAACGACCCTTCCACCTTCAGAGGTAGTCGAACGTCTCAATACGAATCAGGATGGTTTGCTCATTGATGTCCGTACGCCAGTTGAGTTCGCATCCGTGCATGTGCCAGGTGCGCGAAACATCCCCTTGGACCGGCTGGATCCCAGGGCGCTGCGATCTGATTCCCCCAACCAGCCACTCTACGTCATCTGCAAAAGCGGATCGCGCGCCAGCAAGGCTTGTGAGCAACTGCGCGCTGCCGGCTGCGGCGAAGTGATCGCGGTCGACGGGGGAATAGATGCCTGGATCCGCGAAGGTCTGCCCGTCGAACGCCGCGCCATCATGACACTTGAGCGTCAGGTGCGCATCGGTGCAGGGCTGCTGGTGTTGATCGGTGTTGTCCTGGGCGTGTGGGTGAATCCATGGTGGCTTGTGATTGCCGCCTTTGTCGGCGCGGGTCTGGTCTTTGCCGGGCTGACCGATTTCTGCGGAATGGCCCTTCTGCTGGCCAAGGCGCCGTGGAACCGATATGAGGGCCCCGTCACGAGCTGCAAGGTGTGAGTCGAATAGTGAACGTCAGGAGTGATCCAATGCGTATCGTGATCATCGGTGGAGTCGCGGGAGGAATGAGTGCCGCCACGCGGGCGCGACGCCTGAACGAATCGGCTGAGATTATCGTTCTTGAGCGTGGTGGATATATCTCATTCGCCAATTGCGGGCTCCCCTACTATCTCGGCGGACAGATCCAGCAGCAGGACAAGCTGCTGATCACCACACCACAGAAAGTGCGTCGGCGTTTCAACATCGATGCGCGCGTCCGTCACGAGGTCATCCGCATTGATCGCTCCAACCGACGGGTCGAAGTGCGCGACCTGGAGGCTGAATCCACTTACATCCTGGACTACGACAAGCTGATCATCGCCACTGGCGCCACCCCCATCATTCCCCCGATCGATCACGTTCGGGCAGCCAACGTCTTTCTGCTTCGCAGCATGGAAGACACCCTGGCGATTGAGTCCTGGCTCCAGCAACATAACCCCCAATCCGTGGCGGTGATCGGAGCGGGGTTCATCGGCTTGGAGATGGCGGAGGCCATGCGTCATCGCGGGCTGCGCGTCACGGTCATTGAAAAAGCGCCGCATGCGCTGCCGCCGATGGATGCGGAAATAGCGGCTGCGGTGCATGAGGAACTGGCCCGTCATGATGTCGAGCTGATCACCGGCACAGGCCTGACGGCCCTCCGCGGCACCGACGAGCGCGTTGATGCAGCCATCCTCGAAGATGGCCGTCAGATACCGGTGGATATGGTTTTGCTGTCGATCGGAGTACGCCCCAATACGAAGCTGGCGGTCGATGCCGGACTGGAGATCGGCCCCACCGGCGGCATCCTGACCGATGCGGTGCAGCGCACCAGCGATCCGAACATCTATGCCGTCGGCGATGCCGTGCAGGTGATTCACGGCGCAACCGACCAACCGGCGCGCATCCCCTTGGCTGGGCCAGCCAATCGCCAGGGCCGCACTGCCGGCGAACATGCCGCTACCGGCTCGGCACCGCCCAGTGCCAAGGTGCTTGGCACGGCGATCGTTAAGGTCTTTGACCTCACCGTCGCCGTCACTGGCCTCAATGAGCGCGATGCTCGCCGAGAGGGTATTGACGTGGATACCGCGTATGTCATGCCCGGCCACCACGTCAATTACTACCCCGGCGCCCAGCCAGTGCAGATCAAGCTTGTCTACGAGCGCCCCACCGGTCGTGTCCTTGGCGCTCAGGTCACGGGGACCGAAGGCGTCGACAAGCGTATCGATGTCATCGCCACCGCTATCCACTTTGGCGGAACGATTGATGATTTGTCGGGGCTGGACCTGGCGTACGCGCCGCCCTACGGCGCAGCAAAGGATCCGATCCACATGGCTGCCTTCGTGGCACAGAACCAGCAGCGCGGTCTTGCTGAAGGCATATCCCCCATGGAACTGGAAAACGGCTGCCTGATCGATGTGCGGTCAGCCGAAGAGTTTGCGCAGGGCACGCTGCCAGGCGCGATAAATATTCCGCTGGATGAACTGCGACAACGGTACAAGGAGATCGATCCGGATCAGCCGGCGGTGCTGTTCTGCGCCGTGGGACAGCGTGGGTACGTCGCTCAGCGCTTCCTGAAGCAGAAGGGATATCAGCACGTGCGCAATCTCAAGGGCGGCTATGCCCTGGCGAAGCAGGTGCTGTAATCAAAAGGGGCTATTCGATGCCCAGTCCCGGCTGGGTGGCTGGCTGAGTAGCGGGCTGAGTCGCAGCGGGCATGGTGGCCAGAGGCGCACCGGCCGACTGTGCCCGGCTGCCCAAGGGCAGCGTGGCCACCATGGCAACCACCAGCATGGTCACTCCGAACAGCAGTTTGCTGACGATGCCCCACAACCGTCCCTTGGCAGCCCCCCAGCCGATCTGGATTGACTTGTCCAGGTTCGGATCGATCGCATATTCCACGATCATCGCCCCGATAAACGCCCCTGCGCATGCGCCCACGATCGTTCCCAGGATGGGGATCGGCAGCAGAAAGGTTAGAAAAAGGCCTCCCAGCATCCCTCCCACAATCGCCCCCATAACCCCGCGCTTGGTTCCGCCCGCCGACGCAGCTCCCGCACCGCCAGCGATAAACTCCACCAGTTCCGCAAGCAGTGCCAGGAAAACCAGCACGCCCATTGTCCACCATCCCATGTAGCCCCATTCCGTAAGCCATCCGTACCCGGCAACCGCCAGAATCATCACCCAATTGCCCGGTAGTCCCAGGACATTCACGAACAGCCCAAAGAACAGCACAACCAGCAGCAAGATGTAGTAGATCCAGTCCACGGGGGTCATCATAGCGATGTGGGCGCCGCGCGGAAATTTCAAATCACCGGCATGCTGCTCACCAGTCCAGAATCGGCCCATACGCCCACACCACCCACGCCAGCGCTGCCAGCACCCCCAGCAAGATCACCAGCCGCACCAGGCGCACAATACGTCTTGGCCAGATCACCCGTCGGACGATGCGTCTTACCAGCGGCAATGCGATCGACTGCTCGGGGGTCAACCGGTGATACGCGTCTCGCATCACCGCCAGCAGTCGATTCAACTCATCACCTCCCGCTGTCAGCAGTTCGCGCCGTCCCATGGCCAGGTGATTCGAGGCGGCTTCAATACTGCAATCCATGGCGACTGCCATCGCCCGGGCATCAAGCTGCTCAGCATCATGGAGGATGATGGCCTCCCGCTGCTGCACAGGCAGCGTCCGCAGTGCCCGGATCAACGCCATATACGGCGGCGAAGCCGCTTCCCCCGCTGTTTTCACCAGCACATCCGCTACCGCTTCGGGAGGGTTATCCGCCGCTCGTCGGGTTGCCAGGATCGTGTGATGGTGAAACCATCGTTGTGCATCGCCCTCATGGACCCACCGCGGCATTTGCGAAATCGCCCGGCGCATGATCTGCCGGGTCACCCGCTGACCGATGGATTCCCGCCCGGTCAAACTCACGGCCATCCGGTACACCACCGGATAAAACACATTCAGCACCTGTTCCACAGCCCGTGGCTGAAGTTTGGCTGCGCGGGATTGAAGATCTATGTCGATCATTGCAACGCAATTGTACCCACTCGTCCTCAACGGATGGCATCATCCGTGATGCTTTGATCGCTGGCTCATCTCCGCACTCCAGTGACAGATCATTTCCCGCGCTGGCGAATCTGCCGAGGTGAGGATAATGTCACGGCTATGTCTGAACGAACCACCGTGACTTATCAGAACCCCGTCTGGCGGGAGTATTTTGCGGATCCTTTCGTGTTGCGTGTCGGGCGGACCTACTACGCTTACGGTACCGGTCCGGCTGCCGCCGACGGCAAGCAGTTTCCGGTATTGCGCAGCCAGAACCTGGCGGAGTGGGAATATGTCGGCCATGCGCTTCAGCCGCTGACCGATCCCCCCGCATTCGCTTACTGGGCTCCGGAAGTAGCCGAAAAAGACGACCGGTTTTACCTGTATTATTCAGCCTCCACGAGCGTCAGCGATGAGCATCATCGCCTGCGCGTCGCGACAGCCGATTCTCCCGAAGGGCCGTTTGTCGACTCCGGCAACCTGCTTCTGCCCGATGCGGGGTTTACCATTGACGCCCACCCGTTCCGCGATCCGAAGTCGGACCGATGGTATCTGTTCTTCGCCACCGATTACCTGGAAGAAGAACCGCACGGTACGGGCTTGGCAGTCGTTCCGCTGGCGGACGATTTGCTCCATGTGGATGGCGAGCCCCAGCGGGTGATTCGCGCAGCCTGCCCCTGGCAGGTCTATGAATATAATCGCAACTACAAAGGACAGGTCTGGAAGGCATGGCACTGTGTGGAGGGGCCCTTTGTCCTCTTCCACAAGGACCGCTACTACTGCCTCTACAGCGGTGGCGCCTGGCACAGCGCCAATTACGGCGTCGGCTTTGCCGTAGCCGACAATCCGCTGGGACCGTGGACCGACGACATGGCCCAGCACGGCCCCACCGTGCTCAAAGGCACTCCCGGCCGCGTCGTCGGCCCGGGACATAATTCGGCGGTCCTTGGACCGGATGACAAAACGCTGTACTGCGTCTATCACGCATGGGACCGCGACCATAAGGCCCGTCGCATGTGCATCGATCCGATCCTATGGACCGAAAAAGGCCCCGTGGTTGACGGACCAAGCGAAGAGGAAC
Organism: uncultured Tepidisphaeraceae bacterium; assembly: GCA_964606625.1. Taxonomy (GTDB): domain Bacteria; phylum Planctomycetota; class Phycisphaerae; order Tepidisphaerales; family Tepidisphaeraceae; genus CALEKX01. The sequence continues at coordinate 14,896 of CAZSJB010000011.1, forward strand.
GTACGATCGCAATGTCCTGAGAAGTTTTCCATAGTCGAGGCGCGGAACAATCGCACATCACCTCCGCATCCTCGGCCTAAGCTGCTTTGTGACAGGTTAGACCATGTTCCGACGAGCAATCCGATTACCGTTCACGCTCCTGGGCATTCCATTGCTGCTCGACTGGTCGTTCCTGCTGATCCTGCCGCTGATGGCATGGATCATCGCGGGGAATGTGCCCTTCCTCGCGGAATGGTACGGATTCCCCACCGAGCCCCTCACTGAAGGGCATACCCCCCTTCTCCTCGGATTGATCGCCGCCATCGGGCTGTTCATCGGCGTGGTGCTGCATGAACTGGGACATGCCGTCACGGCACGCCTGTATGGCGTGAAGGTGGACAGCATCACCCTTTGGTTTCTCGGGGGTGTGGCCCGGTTCGAGGAGATGCCCCGCCAGCCGGCGGGTGAGGCAGTGGTTGGCGCTGCTGGGCCGGCGGTCAGTGTCGTCCTGGCGCTGCTTTGCTGGCTGATCGCCGGCATCCTGCCTGACAGCATGATCGCCAGCCGCTTCGTTCTCACCTACCTGGGAATGCTGAACATGGTGCTGGCCATTTTCAACCTCATTCCCGCCCTGCCGCTGGATGGCGGCCGCATCCTGCGATCCCTGCTGGCGCTCAAGATGAGCCATGTGAAGGCAACACAAATCGCCGCAACCATCAGCAAGGTGCTCGCGATTGCGATCGGAATCATGGGCCTGATCAGCTTTAATTTCTTCTGGCTGTTGATCGCGGGATTCATCTACCTGGCAGTAACGGCTGAAACCAATGCCACGCAAGTGGAAGATCTGCTGCGCGGTGTCCCGGTGTATCGACTGATGAGCCGTGAGGTGAGCATGGTCCCCAGCGACCTCAACGT
>CAZSJB010000011.1:15799-16714 GCA_964606625.1 uncultured Tepidisphaeraceae bacterium
TTCCCGTGGTTGATCACGGACAGATTGTAGGCATGGTCACGGTAGAGCAGGCCCAGGGCAAAGATCCAGCCACCCCCATCTCACAAATCATGCTCACCGATATTCCCACGATTGGTGAAGCAGCCGATGCCACCGAAGCCTATCAGATCATGAGTCGCAACGATTTCGGCCGGCTGGTCGTCATTGACGAATCCCGTCGCCTGACCGGTCTGATCACACGCGCTGACCTGCTGCGCTTTATTCAGCTCCGCACGATCAGCCCGGATATCCTGCAGGCGCCTTGAGGCTACGGATTGCTCCCTACCGTGAGCGGATGAGTTGATCATCGGTGATGCCCAGTTCGCGGCGTTTGGCGTCGATATCACGAAGAAATCGTGAGCCGTCACCGTAATACCCGGCTGTGGGTTGCAGATCCGGCAGCAGGCGCTGCCACCAGGCGTTGAATCGCCGCATCAGGATCTCGCGGGAATACTTGCTCAGCATCGACGCCAGCGCCACCGGCAGACACTGCGCTTCCGCTTTCTCCGTGAAAATGATTCGCGCAGCACGGTCGCCCTGCGTCAGCAGGTATTGGCTGTATCCGCCGGTTTCCTGCTCGATGTGCAGATCCCACTGATCGAACATCAGCCGCAACAGGCTGCCATATCGGGCACGGCCGCCGTGGCGATCACAGAAGATCGTCAACTGGCGATCGGCGAAGTTCCGCAGCAGATAATCGATGTGAAACGCCGCAGTCGAAAAAAGCGTGCTGCTCTTGTTGCGCGTCTGTTCGAACATCCGGTTCAACTGCCGCTCGAGCACAATCCGTGCGCCCAGGTGCACGCAATGCGCTCCGTTGCGATCCATCTCCGCCCGCAACCCTTTGCCAAACAGCGTGATCGGCAAAGCCTCCTGTTCGACGGGGAAAGTTTCTTC
>CAZSJB010000012.1:0-3572 GCA_964606625.1 uncultured Tepidisphaeraceae bacterium
TGGCTCAGGAGATCATTCAGATGGAAAACCCCAAACCCTCAACACCGGATCAGCCACCTCAACCCGAATCAGCCCCAAGCGATGTGCCTCCGCCTGCTGATCAAGATCCGCAGACCGGAAATCCGACCTCTCCGATTTGAACTTCTATAGGGCGCGCTCTGATCCCCTGTAATTGATATGCCCTCGCCTTCACGTCGCAAACTTCTGTACGTCTTCTGGACCGCTACCGCCGTCTTCTGGATTGCGATCTTCGTCGCCACCCATATTCCGTCACAGCGCATTCCCGATGTCGATGTTAGTGACAAAACCGCTCACTTTGTCGCATATTTCATGCTGGCCAGCCTGTTGTACATCTCGACACGGCTGACCAATCCTGCCCGCCAATGGCTGGGCGCGACGGTCATTGCCATTGCGATGGTCTACGGTGCCATTGATGAATTACTTCAGCCGCTGGTGGGTCGTCACGCTGATTTTGATGACTGGCTGTATGATGTTGCCGGTGCGACCTGCGCGGTCTTCCTGCTGGCAGTGATCCGGCGGCTTGGCTGCCTGCGTCAAGCGATTGCCTCCCCTGAATCGGCGCCTCCTTCTACACCGGTCCCTGCTCCCGATGCCGACCATTCGGTAACCTGAGAGATCCTCATCCCCCGGCAATCAACCGCCGCTGCGTATTGGCGTCAAATGGATAAGGCAATGAGGTGTCGATCATATGGTTGCTGCCCATGCGCCACTGCACGACCTGCCCGGTAAGCGTATTCTGCCAGAAGATCCTCCCCGGGCTGGTGTCGGTGGCTTTGACGTAACCCCCTACCCGCCAAGCCGGTCCCACCGGCTGAAGTTCGATGGCGACGCGCAGCCGGCTGCTCTCGATCCGCCATAGCCGGTTCTCGCCGGTCACTCGGTTACGCCACAGGATCTCCGTATCCACCGGATGATCGCCGCGGACCTGACTCATCCCCACCACCTGCCAGTTACGATTGGTTTCCCGCGACAACCGCACCGTCTGCTGGATGTGCTGTCCGTTCATGATCCACAGCACCAGCCGGCCATCGTTCGGATGCCGCCACAGCAGGTTATGCGTCCCGTCCGTTGCACCCGCTCGCTCGGCAGTCGCCACAAACTCCCACGGCACCGCCGCAAACGGTAACGATCGGAAATCTTCGATCTTGCGACCCTCCAGACACCACACCAACAGCCGACCGGTATCCAGATTCCGCCACAGCAGATCCGGATCATCGTCGCCGTCATAATCACCCACATCAACAATCTGCCATGACTGGTTGGGAACGGTCGCAATGGGTCGTACGCCCAGTGAAGTCCGATTGTTGCTCAGCAGCAGAACCGAAACTTCGCCCGTGGATGTGTCGCGATAGACAAAGTCATCGACCCCATCCCCGTTGAAATCAGCACTGAGCAACCACCGCCCCTCCAGCGGTTCACATTGCGGAATGGATGTGTCCGATCGCATCGCAGCAATTTAACACAGAACAGCGCCGTCGGCCGCAGATAAATCCGCCACTTATTGCGCACTCAAAAACTGCACATAATCCGCCACGGCCTCTTCCAGCCGCGTGAACGGCTTGTCATACCCAGCCGCCCGCAATTTGCTCACATCCGCCTGAGTAAAATACTGATACTTGCCCCGCAATGCTTCAGGCATTTCGATAAACTCGATGTTCGGCTCGCGGCCCATCGCCCGGAAAACGGCCGTGACCAGGTCCTTCCACGTCCGGGCCTCACCCGTGCCGCAGTTGAACAATCCACTGCGATCGCGGTGTTGCAGGAAATACAGCGTCACATCCACCGCATCTTTCACATAAACAAAATCGCGCTTCTGTTCGCCGTCGGCATATTCGGGCTTGTAGCTCTTGAAAAGCCGCACCTTGCCCGTATCGCGAATCTGCTCAAACGATTTATGCACCACCGACCGCATGTCCCCCTTTTGCCCTTCATATGGCCCAAAGACATTGAAATACTTCAAGCCGACAATCCGATCGAACAGCCCATGCTTCAGTGCCCACAGGTCAAACATGTGCTTGGAATACCCATACATGTTCAACGGCTCGAGCGTCGGCGTGACAGCATCGTCGTCACTGTAGCCGCGTGATCCGTCGCCATAGGTGGCTGCGCTGGAGGCGTAAATGAATCGTGTCCCGTTCGCCAGCGCATACTCGCATAGCCGTCGCGTGTACCGATAGTTGTTCTCCAGCAGGTAATCCGCGTCGCGCTCGGTCGTCGCACTGCACGCCCCCAAGTGGATGATCGCATCGGTCTTCGGGGCCGTCCCGGCCATCACCTGCTCGAGGTAGGCCGACGGGCTGAGGAGATCCTCATACCGCAGCCCGATCAGGTGCTTCCACTTTTCTCCGGTTCCCAGGTGGTCCACCAGCAGCAGATTGTCATGCCCACGGGCATTCAGCTCCGCTACCACATTCCGGCCGATAAATCCGGCTGCCCCGGTAACGACGATCATTTCGCTCATGGCTGGATTGTAAAACGAGACGCCCCCGTGTGCATCCTTACCACCCCATGCATCCCTTATCGCCGGTCTCTCCGGGACAGACTTCATGAACTTTCACGGGCAGCAAGCTCCTCTTTGGCGAACCACAACTCACCATGCCGGCTCCCTCCTTGCTCGCCGGGTTGGCTCCTTAGTCCGATAAAAACTCACGTCTCACGCTACTCCCCGCCGATGTAGGAGATGAAACAGGACACTGCTCATGCCCTGTATTGTGGAGAAGCGATGTCGCCGGATCGTAAAGTTTGCTCGCTCGACCAATTGCTGGAAGTCCGCCGGGCTGCCCGCGCCGCCGGACAGACCGTCGTGCACTGCCACGGCTGTTTTGACATCGTGCACCCCGGGCATATCAGCTATCTGCAATTCGCAGCCAGCCAGGGTGACATCCTCATTGTCACCGTCAGTGCCGATCCCCAGGTTAACAAGGGCATCAACCGTCCCTTGATCCCCCAAGATCTCCGCGCCGCCAGTCTCGCCGCTCTGGAATGTGTCGATTACGTCTATATCAATCCGCATCCCACCGCCGTCGAGCTGCTCGAGCAACTCCAGCCTGACATCTACATCAAGGGCCGTGAATACGAGATCAACCAGGACCCCCGCTTCCTGGCGGAGCGCGACACCGTTACTCGACACGGCGGGCGCGTCGTCTTCTCCAGCGGCGAAGTGGTCTACTCCTCCACTGCCCTGATCGGTGCCCTCGAAGACAGCCATCCACTGAACCAGGAAAAGGCTCGCCGCTTCCGGCAGGATTTCGGCCTCACTGGCCCGGAACTGCTCGGCATCGTCAACCGCTTTCGCGGCCGCCGCACGCTGGTGATCGGCGATTACATCCTTGATCGCTATCACCTGTGCGACGCCACCGGCGTGGCAGCCGAGGCACCGATGATGTCGCTGCGTACGCTGCGCAGCGAAGACTATGACGGCGGCGCCGCCATCATCGCCGCGCACCTGGCCGGCTTGGGCGCTCAGCCCACGCTCATCACCGCGCTGGCGGATGACGAGCCCTCCCACCAGGTCACCAATCGCCTGTCGCGCATGGGTATCGATCTCCTGA
>CAZSJB010000012.1:3582-7289 GCA_964606625.1 uncultured Tepidisphaeraceae bacterium
CTCCCCCAGCGACGGCAACTCGTCCACAAACATCGCTTCCTGGTGGATGAGCAGAAACTGTTCAAGGTGGATGATGGCGCGGTACTGCCACTGGATTCATCGGCGGAAGAACAACTCGCCAAGCGTATCCTGGATGTCGCCGATGGCGTGGACGCCGTCATTTTTGCGGATTTCGGCTATGGCCTGCTGACCGGCGGCCTGCTCGATCGCATCATGCCCATCCTGCGGCAACGCGTGCCGATCCTCTCAGCCGATGTCAGTGGGATGCGCGGCAGCCTGCTGCGATTCAAGCAGGTCGATCTGCTCACTCCCACCGAGCGCGAAACGCGCCAGGCGATGGGCGATTTCACCAGCGGCCTGACCGCGGTCGTTTACAACATGCTGCAAGCCACCCGATGCTCCCAGGCCTTGATCACCCTGGGCAAGCAAGGACTGGTCGCGTTTGATCATGTCCTGCCGATGAGCATGGACGGCACCTGGGAACGCAAACTTCGCAGCGCCTACCTGCCGTCGCTGGCTGGGCAGGTGGTTGACCCGCTGGGCTGTGGTGATGCGATGCTGGCCACCGCCAGCCTCACCCTGGCAGTCAATGGATCATTGCAGGCGGCAGCCTATCTGGGATCGCTTGCCGCCGCCGCGGAAGCCAGCCGGCTTGGCAATCACCCAATCACGGCTGAGCAACTTCTGACGTGTATTTCCCACCAGCCCGCCGTGGACCGTCCGCAGCGGCTGGCATCGTGAAAATAATCATGAACCCCGAGGCGCCAAAAAACAGAAGCACAAACCAGGACACCTGGCGACCATTGCTTCCCTGCATTTCAGCGCTTCGCCGTTCACCTGATAAAGATTCATGACCAACTCCCCGCAAAACTTCAACTGGCAACCCCTTCGGCTATTGCGGCAGAACTTTGATGCCAATGTGGCTGCGCTGGCAGCGCGTTATCCGGAATTGGCCGAACGCCTGCGCACGCATCAACCGTCAGCAGAATATTTCATCAGTACCGCCACCGGCCAGGTCATCCTGGCACGTCGCGAAGGCGAGCAGCTCATTGGCGTGCAGAACGGTGTCAGCCCCGCCAATGCCAGTGCCCTGGTGCGACAGGCTTTTCCCGAAGGTGCCTGCAATGCTTCCATGATGGTTGCCGGCATCGACCAGGGATGGCTGTGGCATGTCCTGTTCCAGCTTCCCTGCAAGGTACCGGGTATTCCCGGTTTCCGCCCACCGCTTTACCTGCTGAGCGGACAGATCGAACACCTCTGGACCGTTTTGCACTTCCAGTCCTGGCAGCAACCGCTGGCGGATCCGCGCGTGTTGCTGTTTGTCGGTCCGGATGCCCTCGAGCAGGCACGCCAGGCGATGCTGAGCAACATGCTCATTCCCTGGCCCCAGTTCTCCGTCACCCTCGAATCGAACCTGTTTCCTTCCGGCGTCACGTTCAACACGTTTCTCCAGGAGTTATACCAGGAGGCAGGGCGACGCATCGAAGCCGCACATGCCGAATTGAAAACCGTCTATTCCCGGCGCGACGCCCATGCGATCGCCGAGCAGTTTACCTCCGGCCGTCCGCTGCGCGTGATGGGCATCACCAGCCGGTACACCTCATTTCTACAGCACTCCATGCGCGACTGGCTGAGCGCGTTTGAGCGCATGGGCCATGAAACGCTGCTGCTCATCGAGCAGGCGGATCATGAAGTTCTCAACAACGTCGTCTACAGCGAAACCTCCCGCGCATTCAAACCGGATCTGATCCTCATGATCGATCACTACCGCGCGGAGTTCGCCGGTCTGCCCACGCAGATTCCCTGTGTCATGTGGGTACAGGACCAGCTTCCCCATCTCTGCACCGCCCAAGCCGGCGCCAAGCAGGGACCGCTGGATTACTGCCTGGGTTTTGGAAGGCTGTTCTATGCCCGCCGCCATGGATACCCGGCCAGTCGCTATCTCCCAGCCACAATCGGGGTCAATGATGAACGTTTCCGGCCTGATCCACTGACCGAGGGGGAAATCCGTCGCTTTGGTTGTGACGTTTCCTACGTGGGTCATGCCTCCACCCCTGCCGAGGTGATCCTCACCGAGGAGACGGCTCACCTCGACGCGACCAGCCAGCATCTCATTCGGGAAGTATTCGAGCAGCTCCGCGCCGTTTACGACCAGGGCGGCTACGTCACCCAGCCGGCATTGATCCGTCAGATGATCGATTCCGCGCAGGAGCGCACCGGTATTCGCAGTGATGTCAATTCAATCCACTCACTGCTGGATTTCTTTACGCACAAGATCAATAACGCCCTATTCCGCCACCAGACACTCCACTGGCTGGCCGAAATGGACATCAACCTGCACCTGTACGGGCGCGGCTGGGAGAATCATCCGACCCTCAAGCGCTTTGCCCGCGGCATTGCGGATAACCAGACCGACCTGGCCGCCATCTACCGCGCCAGCCGGATCAATCTGCAAGCCACGCCGTTTGGTGCGGTCCACCAGCGTCTGCTGGATGGATTGGCAGCCGGTGGTTTCTTCCTGATCCGATACGTGCCCGGAGATGAAATTGAAGTGATCTGGCGAAACGTCTGGAACTGGTGCGCCAGCGAAAACATCACCAGTGATGAGCAGATTTTTGCCCGCGCTACCCCCCAGGTGCGCCAGTGGCTGGCAGAAGCCGAAAAGCTGATGCAGATCCCCATCGAGCAGCATGAGTTCAAGCTGTATGACGCACTGGAGCTCTCTCATGACGGGGACTACATCCGCTCCGCCGCTGCCATCTGGGATGATTATCACAAGGTCGCATTCCGCTCAGCCGATGAGCTGCGGCAACGCGTGACCTATTTCCTGACCAATGAATCCGAGCGCCGTGCCATCGCCGAGTCTATGCGGCAACCCGTCATTGACCGGTTCACCTACATGGCTATCAGCCGTCGGCTGCTGCAATTCATCGCCGAGGACCAGCGACGCTCAGCCAGCATTCGGGAGGCAGCATGATCAGCACACCTCACATCCTTCGTATCGCATTCATGACCACCTGCGGACGGAACGTGGGTGATGAGTTTATCCGGGAAGGGATTCGTTCGTTTTTCGACGAGCTGCTGCCGTCGTACAACGCCTTTTACGTCGACAAGCACGACCTGACCACCCTGCAGCGCCAGCAGTACGATGAGATCGAGCGCCTCGGTGACAAGTTCCGCGACGCTGACATCATCGTGCAGGCCGGCGCGCCGGTGTACTGGAGCAACGGCCGCTTCACCTCGTGGAACGCCGAGTGGGCAGAGGCCCTGTGGGAGGATCGCATCTTCCGCGCGCGCCCCAACCAGATCGTTTTCAATCTCGGTGCCGGCGCCGGCCAGAAAAGCGAGGATGACCTCGACACGCTGCTGGGAGATGAACGCCTCTGCCAGTTCGCGCAGCAAGCCAGCGAAGCCTGCACCTGGACCAGTGTGCGTGATCCGCTGGCGTCGCAGTTCCTGCGGGCGCTGGGCCTCCCGCACGAGCTGCTGCCCTGCCCGGCGTTTCACGCAGCCCGCCGCGTCTGCGGACATGGCGAACCACCGCCGCCGCAGGACCTGCTGGCGGTCAATTTCATGAAACTGGCCGGCCACTACCGCCTGAAACCCGAAACCGACCCAGCCAACTGGCGCACGATTATCGACGAGGTACTGCCGGAATTGCGACGCGAACACCGGCTGATCTTTGTCGCCCATGACGCCGCCGAAGC
>CAZSJB010000012.1:7299-15897 GCA_964606625.1 uncultured Tepidisphaeraceae bacterium
GATGGTCTTCCTGGCAAAGGATTACCGCGATTATCTGTCCCTCTACAGCCGCGTGAAGGGCATCGTCGCCAATCGCGTCCACGCAGCCGTCTGCGTGGCAGGCTTCGGCCGGCCGGCTGTCATCATCGGCAACGACTGCCGCATCGGCATCGCGCGACCGATCGGCATTCCGGCGATCGACAGCGCCGATGCCTCAGCCGAGTGGATCCTCAATCAGCTCGAAGCCCAACTTGATGATGCCGAAGATTTAGCGATTGAACGCCTGACACTGCGTGAATCCTCGGCACAGGCCTATCTGATTCCGATCGCAGCGGCCCTTCGGGCCTGGCGATCAAAACAACTGACGAGGGCCGCCTAGCAAGGAAACGGGACACCAGTTTCCAACCCGTGCCACCCGAACCATCCCATGTACCTGCCCCCACCGCTCCATCGTCTTCGCAAGCGCATCCGCCAGCGCATCACCACGTGGCAGAACCTGCGCCTCGCCGATCGCGTGGCGCGTCATGCGCCCCACGTGGTCGAAGACGACACCGGCTTTCGCTTTGTCTTCCACGACTACATGCGACCGTACACGAAAAACCTGCTGTGCCGTGCCGCCACAGCCGGCCAGTACGATGCCATCCGTACGCTGATCCATCCGGGCGACACCGTCTTTGATGTCGGCGCGCATATCGGTCGCTTCAGCATCTTTGCCGACAAGCTCGTCGGCGAAACCGGCTGCATCTACGCCTTTGAGCCGGTCCCAAGCACATACTGGGCGCTGCGCGAATGCCTCGCCCTCAACCGCGCGCAGCACGTCATCGCCGAGCAGGCTGCAATCTGCGACCGCGTCGGCATTGCCGAGATGAACTGCTTTGCACCGGAGTTCTCGAGCTGGAACTCCCTGGGCAAACCGACCATGAAAACCCCGACTGGCCAGAGTGTCGCCCCAGCCGAGCGCGTGCCCGTCCCGGCACTTACGCTCGATTGCATCTGCGAGCGGAATGGCATCGACCGAATCGACTTCCTGAAGGTGGACGTTGAAGGCTTTGAAGCCGCCGTCTTCCGCGGTGCTGAGCGCCTGCTGCGCGAGCGGCGCATCAGCCGGATCTGCTTTGAGATCTCGCAGGCGCCGCTGGTAGGCGCCGGATCCACGCCCCGTGAGGTGTTCAACGCACTGGAGTCCAACGGATATCGCGTCTACCAGTACAACGAAGAACAGCGACGCTTCTACGGCACCATTAGCGACTCCAGCGCCTTCTGGGCCAACTACTACGCCTCAGCCGAGGTGCTGTCGCCGCAGGTTATCGCCGCGCAGGCGGCTTGAGATGATGGGTGAACGCACGGTCATAATCCCGGTCCACCGCGACGAACGGCGGATGCCGCAACGGCCATTCGATCGGCGTGGTCGGCAGGTCGGCCATCGGATGCGGACGCTGCGTGTGCGTCGCATCGCCACCGACACCGATGTTGCGGATGAGGTTCACAGCCGGCACCACCGACAGCCCCGACTGCACCGCCCGCGCAAAGCTCCACTGCATGTCCCAGGTATCGATCTCGCCACGACGGACGCGGTCGTACGCTGCGATGCGCGGTTCGTACAGCGCCGGCTCGGCAAAGACATCGCGCACGCGATCCCGCGCTGCCGGGTCGTCCCAGGCATGCATCTCGACGTCGTAATGCTGCCACGCCCGCGCCCACGACGCCCAGCCCCAGATCGCGCCACAATACGAAAAGTGGTAGCTCTGCCGGTCAGCCTGCCACGGCGCCACCGGGTTCAGCCCGGTGATCATCATCACACGCTCGTCGTCGCGGTAGCGCTCAAGCAACTCATCGCAAAATGCAAAGAAGCTCGGATCGGGCAGACAGTCATCCTCCAGGATGATGGCTTCGGGCGCGTGGCCAAACACCCAGTCCAATCCGGACGCCACACGCCGGCGACAGCCAAGGTTTTGCTCCGCAAAATCCGTCAGCAACTCGCAATCCCAGTCGACCTGCGTCACGATCCGGCGCACTTCGGCGACGGCCCGGGCGTCGTCATCGCATCCCGCACGGGGACCGTCACACACCACCATCAACCGACGCGGACGTGCCGCCCGCACCCGCTCAAACACCCGCGCCGTCAGCGCAGGACGATTGAACACCAGCATCGCAACCGTCGAACGCAGGAAATTACCCATGAGTAGCGTATCCTTCTCAGCCGCCATGGTCCCCAACGCCGCCAGTGATAGCACGCAATCTCACGCCTGCAAAGTCCACCAGCCCCTGAATGTCTGGACAGCGTATCGCCTGGGGCTGCGACTGAAGTCGCCGTGGCAACTGTCGCGCTGGCTGACGCCAATCGACTATGTCCGCTATCGTGAACTGGACTTTGCCCTGCGAGCCGTCGAGCGGTACAAACCATTTCCCCGTCGCGTGCTGGACATCAGCAGCCCCAAGCTGATCCCCCTGGCAATCGCACACCAGTACCCGGGCGCACTCGTGCGGGCGACTGACATCGTCCAGCACGAGATCGACTGGGTCACCCGCTCAGCCCGCATGCTCCACCTCCCCAACGTACAGCCGGAACTCGCCGACGCCCGCCAGCTCGCCTATGACGACAACGCCTTTGACCTGGTCACCAGCATCTCGGTCTTCGAGCACATCGCCCCGGAGATCGACGGCGAACTGCCGGCTGTGCGCGAGATGGCCCGCGTGCTCGCCCCCGGCGGCGTGGCAGTGCTGACTGTGCCCTTCTCACGGCAATACTTCGCCGATTACGTCGCCGGCGACGTCTACGAACGTACCGGCCATCCGGGAAAACCGATCTTCTTCCAGCGCTTCTATGACCTGCCACTGCTACAGCGCAACCTCATCGACGCCTCGGGCCTCGAGCTACTTGACCTGCGCTTCATCGAGGAACGCTATTTTCTGACGGATCCGCGTAAGCGCATGGCCCACTATATCAATGCCACACCGCGGCAGCGCTTCTGGTTCGGGCCGTTGTATCCGCTGCTGTCGCATATCTTCCTGTCACCGCCCAAGGCACTGGATCGGTGTAGCAAACCGTACCTGGCGTGTATTGTCCTGAGAAAACCGCAGATAGCCTGAATGACGTTGAGCCGGTGAGATGGCACCGCTGCAAACACTCACTACCCAACGTCCGAGAATAATCATGCTCAATCGGTCATTACGCCGATGTGGAGAATGAGACTCTGAATGCGGAGATGGCTTGATGCGCCTGCAATCCCAACCTGACTACAAATGGCCCGAGACCTTTCTGGGCTGGGCCAATGCCCCCCGCCGCTGGATCGCCAAGGCCGCGTTTTATCTCGGATGGCTGGCTGGGCGAATCGCCTGGCGGATGATGATTCCCAAGGAGGCGGTCGCCGTGATCCGGCCTGACGGCCTGGGCGATGCCATCCTCTTCGAGCCGGCGCTGCGCAGTCTGTCGCAGCGGTTCGACAAGTACGAAATCCACCTGTTCGCCACCCCCGTGGTCTGTGACCTGTACCGCGACTGCGGATATGTCAGCGAGCTCTTTCCCATCCCGCGCGGCGGCAGGTCGGGGAATCTCGAATACTTCCACTCTCTCCGCTGGCGGTGGCGCATGGGATATGCAATGGCGCGCCACGCCTATGAAGTGGCGATCTATCCGGTCCAGAGCGCCGATCCGATGGGCAACTGGATCGTATCGAACCTGCGCGCCACCGAGCGCTGGGTCGTGGATGGAGATACCGAGAACCAGTTTGACTGGCAGAAACAGCGCACCGCCGAGCGCGCCACGCGCATTCTCGAAGCAGACTCCGAAGGGCATGAACTGACCCGCAACGCGTACCTGGCGCGCCAGTGGGATGTGGAAATTGCCGGACAGATGCCGCAGTTTACGGTCGATCCCGCGGCTGCGATGTTTGCCGATCAACTGCTGCATGCCTGGCGAACCAGCGCATTTGGATTCGCGGCGCAGGGTGTGATCGGGGTCGTTCCGGCAGGAACCCTGGCGACCAAAAGCTATCCGACCGAGGCGTGGGTGCGCGTGTTGCGCGAACTGTGGGTGGCGCACCGGTTGATGCCGATCTTCATCGGCGGGCGCGCGGAGCAATCCACGATCGACGCCATCACCGCTTACATGCAGAGCATCCCCCACCAGCGTCTCCCTCAACCGGTGGACGTACAAACCCTCGCCGCCGTCATCGGCCGCCTCGACGGCCTGCTCAGCATTGATACCGGACCGGCACACCTGGCGGTTGCGCAGAGGATCCCCAGCGTCATCCTCTGTGGCGGCGGCCACCCCGGGCGGTTCTTCCCCTGGCCCAATACACCCTATGCATCTGTCCTGACGCATTCGATGCCCTGCGCCGGTTGCTCCGGCAGATGCAAGCTTGCCGAACCCGAGTGTCTGACCCGCATCGCGCCCGAAGACGTCGTGGCTGCGTGCGTGAACCAGTTCACGCAGCAGCAACCGATGCGCGTGGCGGTGTAAATTGCGTACGCCCCCCGATTGCAGAAACGCCCACGGATAGCCATCCGTGGGCTTTTTTTCACGCGAGCACTTGCTCATTGCATCCAACGCAGTCGCATTCAACAGTTTCCACAAAGCTCTACGAGAAAAATAGAAAGACGAACTCTCCGGGAGCAAGGATTGGCGACACCCTGGCTGAAAACCGCAATTTCCCGACAACTTGTACCTTGGAGTCTTTACCTTACCTATCTATTCTTTCGGATGTTGTATCGATAAAAGCAGATTCCCGACGCTTATTTGCCTTTTGCACTTGTTCGGATATAATTTGGGTAATATGCTTGGGTCTGATTCTCTACAGACCGGCCATTTTTCATGTCCTGCGGTTCCTGTCTTTGAGAAGGAAAGTACCTGATGACGCCCTGCTCCTATAGTGCCCGATACAGCGTGGATTCGGTATTGAAAAGGACCTTCTCCAGTAGGACTTCCCCCCAAACTCACCTGTGGATTGCCCGGGGTAGAACGAACCCAGGCAAAGCCGAGCGAACCCACTATTGGGGTTCGCAAACCGCGATATTTGCTCAAAATCGCGGATTAGCTTGGGATTTAAATAATTAAAGCGAACCCACTTTCACGATCCGATTGGCGATTCGGACCTGTCTTATTCGCCATGAGAAATCCTCCGGAGGCAATCCATCCTGAACAGGAATATCACGTTGCTTATCCGTGATTGCGGGTAGCAGTGGGAGATCAGTTGAAGCCGTTTCCATCGGATTTCCGATGAAGACTATTGGACCCTCTTCGGAAAGGCGTAGTCCCATCATGTACGACCTCTCGATCGTCCTGCCAACCTGCAATCGCGGGCATCTGCTGGAACATGCCCTGGCATCGATCTGGCGTAACACAGCCTGCAACTATGAAATCATCGTTGTTGACGGCGCAAGCTTCGATCGCACACAGGCTGTGCTGACCGAAGCCGCCGCGGATATGGGTGATCGGTTGAAGGTGATTCGAGAAGAGCAGCGCGAAGGGTTCGTCAAGGCCGCCAATAAGGGATTCCGGGCTGCGACCGGCCGATACGTCACCTGGCTGAACGACGACGCCCGTCCCCTGCCCGGCGCGCTCGACGCAGCCGTCGTGCAGATGGATCATGCGCCTGCCGACGTGGGCATGATGGCGATGTTCCATCGCTTCAAGTCGCCGCGCAACGTCGCCTACGAGACAGTCCACAACGGCCAAACCTACCGCCTGCTGCACATTCGCGGCACGCTGTACGCCAACTTCGGAATCATCTCCAACCAGTTGCTTCGCGACCTGGATTACTTTGATGAGCGCTACTTCATCAATGGCGCGGATCCGGATCTGTCGCTGAAGGTCTGGCACAGTGGCAAGCGGGTCGTCCAGACCTATGGCGCGTTGATCGATCATGACGAGCATGACGACGGCCGTCGCTACATCGACCTGCCCCGGGGCCAGGATGACAACGCGGCTCTCTTCGCCAAGTGGGATCTGCCGCCCAAGAACCTGATCCGCAACGACTTTGATCCTCGCAATCCCTGCACGCTGCGCGGTCTGCGCGACTCCTCCACCAGCCAGGCTGCCTGAAGGGGGAGTCAGTCCTTAACCGGCTCCGGAATCGCCGTTTCCATCGGACGTTTCCAGAGCTGATGGATGCGCCAGTGGGCGTCATCGCGATCAGGATAATCCATTCGAAAGTGTGCCCCCCGCGACTCAGTGCGTGTGTAGGCTGCCGTCGCGATAAGATGGCAGACGGTGAGCATGTTCTGCAGTTCCCAGCCGGCGATGGCTGCGGATATCCCGATCGTCTGGGGGTCGAAGGTCTTGTCCATGACGTAACGACTCCAGAAGGCGATGATCTCGCGTGTCTCGGTGAGACGGTCGCCACTTCGCTCGATCCCGACGTTACGCCACATCACACTCCGCAGGCTGCTGCGGACGTCCTGGATATCCAGCTCAGTCTTCTGAGAGGTGGGGATGCGATGCTCAAGCGATACCGGAAACTTGATGTTGTTCTCTCGGGCCTGGCGCGCAGCATCGATGCCGGCACGAGCGCCATAGGTCAGCCCCTCCAGCAGCGAGTTGCTGCCCAGGCGGTTGGCGCCATGGAGACCGGTGCAGGCGGCCTCCCCCACCACGTACAGGCCCGGCAGCGTGGTACGGGCATCGGCATCAGCATCGACGCCGCCGATCATGTAATGCGCGGCTGGGTGGATCGGAATGAGATCGCGCGAGGGGTCGATCTCAAACTGATCGACAAGGCGCGACAGTTGCGGGAAGCGCTCGCGGAACTCGCGCGGGGGCAGATGGCGCACATCGAGATACACATGGGTGTAGTTGGTTTTGCGGATCTGCTGAACGATGGCGCGGCTGACCACATCGCGCGGCGCCAGCTCCGCCAGCTCGTGGTAATCGGGCATAAAGCGATGACCGTTGCGGTCGACGAGATAGGCGCCTTCGCCGCGAACAGCCTCGGTAATCAGGGCACGGCTGGAACCGGCGACGTAGAGGGTAGTGGGATGGAACTGGACCATCTCCATATCCTGGAGAGCGGCACCGGCGCGGTAGGCCATGGCTTGGCCATCGGCTGTGGCGATGCGGGGATTGGTCGTTTCGCGGTAGAGCTGCCCGGCGCCGCCGCTGGCGAGGATGGTGCGCTTGGCCCAGAGGATGGTCACGCGGTCATCGATCAGCGCCAGGGCGCCCAGGCACTGGTTGCCATCGGTGACCAGGTCGATGGCAAAGCTGTTTTCACTGACGCGGATGTTGTCACGCGAGCGGAGCGTGCGGATGAGCGTCGATGCCAGTTCCTTGCCAGTGGCATCACCATAAGCATGGAGGATTCGGGCAAAACTATGCCCTCCCTCGCGGGTGAAGGCCAGGTCATAGGGATTGCCAACCTGCTTGTCGAAGTTGGCGCCCCACTCCAGCAGTTCGAGGACGCGGCGTGGTCCTTCCTCGACAACCAGCCGCACTGCGGGGGCATCGCACAGGCCTGCTCCCCCGGCAAGCGTGTCCTGAACGTGAGATTCAATGCTGTCCAGCGGTTGAAGCACCGCCGCAATCCCGCCCTGGGCGTACCAAGTATTGGATTCGTCGATCGTGTCCTTGGTCAGGAGCAGGACCTCTGCTCCCTCGTCGGCTGCCGCCAGGGCGGCGCGCAGTCCTGCGACGCCCCCGCCGATGACCAGCACATCGGTAAACAGCTGGGGCAATCGGGCCGCTTTGAAAGGAATGAGGTAACGACGCTGCGTGATGGCTTCAAACACCCCGTCTATCATAGACGCATCCCCGGCTGCAGGGTAGCAATCCAGCTCCCACAAATGCTCAATTTCCTATGGATTCTGTGGAATGCGACCCATCGCATGTTATCGGACCTGTCGCAGCCATCTTTGACAGTTGCACGATTGCTGGCCTCGGTGTCTGATATATATTGGGATGCATTCGTGAGGCTGCTGTGCTCCTGCAGCGGCCACAGCGCAGAGGAGCTTCAATGATTATCATCCGCATTCTTCCTGTATTGCTGGCAGCCGCCCTGCTGGTGGGCTGTGAAACAACTGGTGCCAATGGCGATGACGCCAGCACACCATCCGCCATCAGCCTGGAACGCGTGGCCCAGATCCGAGCGCTGTATCAGGAGGTCAATCCCGATACCCGCGTTGGATACATCAATGCCGATCTTCCCGGCGAGCAGCTCGTCTCCGTCACAGATGTGCCGGTGGAAGACTTTCGGGTGGGTGATGCGATCACCTTCATCGACACGGCTCAACAGGTCATCGCAACGGGCCGAGTCGCCAATGTGGTCGGCCAGAACGTCCATGTAAAATACGATGCCGCCGAGCGTGCTCCGCGCGTGGGTGACCTCGCGGTGAAGTTCGTCCGTTGAACCGATGCGTCAATCATCATGGTAGTGTCGCGGCCCGGCTGACCGCCGGGGCGGTTTCATAGCCTGTATCCCTGCCTGCCTGTCGGAATGCAACGATACCCTGCCTATGGCTGCGCCACGCCTTATTCTCGCCAGCGCCTCACCGCAACGTCGTCGGCTGCTTGAAGAGGCCGGGTATGTCTTTGAGGTTCATCCGGCCGAGGTGGATGAAACCAGCTTCTCGCCCGCCCTGCTCCCCTCGGAGGTAGCCATGCAACTGGCACGCCGCAAAGCCGAT
>CAZSJB010000012.1:15907-16138 GCA_964606625.1 uncultured Tepidisphaeraceae bacterium
GCAGCCAAGTGTCCCGATGCCGTGGTGCTGGCTGCCGATACGGTGGTTGCCTTTGGTGACCAGATCATCGGCAAACCGCACGATGCCGCCGAAGCCCGGGAGATGCTCCGGCTGCTGTCGGGCACGACCCACATCGTGATCACGGGCGTTTCGGTTCGCCATAAGGCAGTGGGACATACAGCCGATACGCGAGTGATGTCGGCGGTCCGTGTACGGCCGCTTACCGCCAAG
>CAZSJB010000013.1:0-5070 GCA_964606625.1 uncultured Tepidisphaeraceae bacterium
TAGCGCGTATTGGCAACGGCATAGGGTGTCTCGGCTGCGTGGCGCACAAGCTGTTGCCAGAAACGGCTGTACAGCGCATCGCCCGTTTTGTAGCGCCACCGCCAGCTTTCATTGAACGCGGCAAAAAAGACACGTCCTGCCCCAAGACGCGATTCAGTCAGCAAGGGTAATCCTGAATCGCGCTCGACCAGAAGCGGCTGAGCATTGGGCTTCAGCTCAGGCATCGCCAGGATGCGGTACATCGGCGGCAGGCTGCTCCAGAGGCGGTTGATGTCCCTCTCGCTTCCCAGCCGCAGCAGATCCGCAAACGCTGGATCGCCCGCAGGCATGGCCCGAAACCCCGCCACTTCACCCGGCCATTGCTGCCAGATCGGCTCCCCGCCGCTGCGCCAAGGTAGCAACGCCTGCAACAGCACATCGCCTCCATATTCCAAAGGCAGATGCGCATCGCCGGCGACCAGGATCACACTACCACCACGTTCGCTGACCAGCCGGTGGATCGCGTCTCGCTGGGCGACATTCAGCGATGCAACGGAAACATCCGCAAGGATCAGCACATCCGCTTCAAGCAGATCCTGCGGCAATATTCCCGCCATCGTACCCGCTGGCACGATCGCATCTTTCAAGTCAATCCAGTCGGATCGATGCAGCAGGTTTCGCAGATACTGAAACTCCCAGGTTGCCACTCCCGCCAGTGCAACGACGCGTACCCGATCCGCCAGCACCTTGACCCGCCGCGAGGCGGTGTTGTTGGCTAGACTTGCTTCATCGGAATGCGGCTCGACCTCGATCCGGATGTCGTGAATCCCGGCTTGATCGATCGTTAGTGGAAACTCCACCGTTTGCGGGCGTGCGTCGCGTAAAGCAACCTCCTGCTCGTACGTGCGACCAGCAACATGGAGTCGCACAGTGCGCGTTTCTTTTTGCACACCGCTAAGACGTACATCCGCCCGGATAATCGTCTCCTGGCCCACGAACAGGCTGCTGGGAATCTGCACGCGCGTAATGACTGTATCAGCCACCGCGCCCTCCGGACCCGCCAGCACTGCGAAAACGGGCGGACCTCCGCTGAACAGGGACGATACCACGCGTTGCGGGCCGCCCACCTGCCGTCCATCGGACAGCAACACCACCGCATGCACCAGCCGCCCGCCCAGCCGCTCGAGCGCTCGGGGCACAGCGCCGCTGATTCGGCTGCGGGTACCATCCGCCTCCAACGCCAATGTCCGCACCAGCCGGCCGCCGCTATGCAGGGCGATCGGCTGGAGATCGTCATCAATGGTAAACCCGAACACCAGCGTATCGCCTGGGATCCGGTGCAGCACGCCCGTCTCCCCCAGCATGGCTTCTGTCACCAGTTCAATACGCGACCGGTTGCGGAGTTCGTCGCAAATCGCCCGAACTTGGACGCTCTCCCGGTAAATGCCCTGATCAATGACGCGCACATACGCATCCACCCTGCGTTCTGTTTTATCAAACTGCTCGTTGAGACGGGTCAACCATTGATCCTGATCCGGATCGGCTGCGATCTGCGCGAGAAGGGTCAGATGCCTGCGAATCTGTTCCATCTCCGGAGCATCCGCCACCGCCAGACAATCGGCGATGCGTGCCTGTAGGACCTCCTGCGCCTCTATCAGCCGCTGCTTGACGGCGGTAACGTCACGGCCGGCCAGTTGCGCATATCGCAGCTCGCTGACTGCACGGGCGATGGCGTCAATCTGTGCGCGGATTTCCTGCATTTCTCCCGGCAGACGCCTCGCAAGGATGGGGCGCATGCCCAATGCCAGCAGGCCCAGGCCATCGGCAAGGCGCACCAGGTCGGCGTCACTGCGATGGGAATCGATCACCCCCATGCTCTGCGATCGATCAATGATCACCGCAAGTGCTCCGGCCTCGTTCGGCTGACGCGAACCCAGTGTCACAGGTTTAAGCAGCGACAGTGACAGCACTACCAGCGCTACTGCGCGCAATCCCGGCAAAAGCCATCGCCACGGATTCTCCAGGGTCCGCACCTGGCGCGGATACAGCCACAGCACCACCGCCAGCACACCGGCTGACACCGCCACAGCCACCGGCAGTGCTGACAACCCCTGCCATTCGATGCGCGCCAGCGATGAAAGAAAAGGATTCATGCCTTCCCCCCTGTGCGGGTTATGCCCGATGCGCCGCCGATCCATCGCATCAGCACCACTTCCGCAACCCCCAGCCCTAATACCACCGCGATCAGCATCGCCCACAGCTCACGATTGCTTCGCGCGGCTGCCAGCGCTTCAGAGACAGCTACCTCCAGTGGATCGATCACGTCGAATCCCAGCCTGCGTGACAGTTCCATCCACTGCACGGCATCCAGGGGACTCAGGTCTGATTCGTCTGTCGGCCCGGTCACGACAAAATCATGCGAAACCGTTTTGTCTTCGTCGCGGCTGCGCAGCCGGTAGATGCCCGGCTGACGAGGGCGATCGTAACGGATCTCGGATCGCGCTCCGATGCGTGTCACCTGTGGCGTAACGCGCGATCCGTCGGGCAGCCGGATGAACACCTGCTTCGGATCAATCGGCTGATCCAGTGTCAGCGTAATTGGCTGGCCCAATGGAACGTTGTAATCGGCGATGGCCCCGCCACCGAGATAGCGGATCATCGACTGCACCAGCGGCAGGTAAAATCCAGTCAGCGGCAAGGTATTCCAATCGGCGTCGAGGGGTGTGGTCAGCAGCAGCACCCGTCCACGGCCGGTGCGCGATTCGATCAAAAACGGTTCGCCAGAGATGTAACTGCCTAAAACGCGTGCTCGGGTTGACCGCACCTCGGCTGGGAAGTAGCGGCCGATGGTCGCCGTGGGCACAGGATCGCCGCTGGCGCGCGCAAATCGCAGTGCCGGATGATTCAGATCCAGCCCCAGAAGGCTCGTTGCCTGCGCGCCGTCAATGGCGGTCGGCGGCGACAGCACCGCCGGCATCACGCCGGTCCCGTCGCGATACAGGTGCTGATTGTAGGCGTCTATCCGGCACAGGTTGCCCGGCGCAATCAGCAAGCCGCCTCCGTCATACACGTAACGCTCGATCGCCTGCACCTCAGCCGGTCCCAACTGTGGTACGTTCGCCAGCACCACCACATCGAAATCGCCCAGCGGTGTGTGCAGAAGCTGCGCCGGCGCAATCGTCTGCACTTCCGCAAGATCCGCTCCCTTGCGTCCCACCGCCTGGAACGGCGCCAACGCCAGCTTCAAAAAATCCCCCTCGCTGCGGAAGGCTCCTTCCCGCTCATCCCCACTGACCAGCAACACCCGCATCGACGGAACCACAACCATCGCCACATGGTGCGTATTGTCGGCAATCAGACCGTCGGATTTCACGGTGGCACTCAGCACTTGCACACCGGGTTGATCAAACCGCGCCATGATCCGGATCGTCTCTGCTCCGCGGCGAGGCAGATCCACCGAGGTCTGGAACAGCGGGCGGCGTCCATGCATCAGCGTCAGTGGCACCCCTGCTCGCGCCGTCGGGCCATGGTTGCGGACGCGCACCTCGATCTCGGCAGGATGTCCGACGACAGCAGGCGTGATGACTGGGCTGATCGCCTCGACCATCACGTTATCCGCCGCATCAGTACCGACGGGAATGACTACAAATCGCTCATTCTCCACACCATCGTGTTCGCCTCGCCAGGCTGCGGCAAAGCCATCATCGATCTGCTGCCAGTTGAGCGATTGGCGATCGGTGATGACATACAGTTCATGGTTATCGCGTGGAAACTGCGCAAAGATGTGGCGCGCCTCCATCAGTGCTGATTGCAGATCCGCCTGGCCAAACGAAGGCTCGATCGACGCCAGCGCGGTGGCGACGCTCTGGAGATCGGCGGTCGGTTGAGGATCAGACGTGCCCCCTTCATCACCCACAAACAGCAGCGATACCTGGTCGCCTCCACGCAGGCTGCTGAGCACCTGCATGGCCGCCTCACGGGCCATCTGCATGCGTGAGCGCCCGTTTTCATCAAATCCCATGCTGGCGGAGCGATCGACGATCAGCACCGCCGTGATACGCGCATCGTCAGTGAGGGTCCAGCGTCCCTGGATGACCGGACGCGCCAAGGCAACGGCGAGGATGGCGATCATCGCCATGCGTAATGAAAGCAGCAGAAACTGGAGTGCGCGGCTGCGCTTCTGGCGGCGCGGATCGGCATTTTCCAGGAACATCATCGCCCCCCAGTCAATCGTGCGGTATCGCGACCGATTGAGCAGATGCAGTACCAGCGGAATGGTAGCTCCGCCGATACCTGCGAGCATGAGGGGATTGAGAAACATGGCTGATCAGGGATCTGTTGTCGATTGGTCCGTGGTTGCGGTGTTCATCGACGACGACGACGATGCAGGAACGCAGTCAGGGAATCAATCAATGGCGTATCGGTGACAAAGTCATGGAACTCTGTGCCCGTGGTCATGCAAATTGATTCGAGCCTGGCTCGATGGCGGTTGAAGTTATCGAGGTAGATTTTTCGAGCCATAGCCGGTTCACACAACTGGGGTCGCTCCCCTTCGAGGCCACGGAATCGGGACCAGCCTCGAAATGGGAACTCGATTTCCGCCCGGTCGAGGATGCGCAGAGCCAGCACTTCATGCCGCTCGTGACGCAGGTGCGTCAGGCCCTGGCGGATCGGGGGTGTGGGACAGAAGAAATCAGACAGCACGATCACCAGCGCTCGTCGCTCCAGTCGCTCGGCGGTTCGATGCAGGGCAGCAGGCAGATCGGTCGGGCCGCGAGCGGCAGCGCGCTCGAGCGTCTCGATTACCCGCGATAACTGGGCAGTGCCCCCGCGCGGGACCAGCCAATGCCTGCCCGCGCCGCCGATCGTCGCCAGGCCAACGCTTTCGGTCCGGCCCAGCATCAAGTACGCCAGCGACGCCACCATCCGGCGGGCAAAATCAAACTTTGTCGCCCCAGGCGGCCCATACGCCATCGACCCGCTACAGTCCAGCAGGATCATGCAACGAAGATTGGTCTCCTCGTCATACTCCCGAATGTAAGGGCGATCGGTCCGACCCAGCACGCGCCAGTCCAGCCGCCGGGGCTCGTC
>CAZSJB010000013.1:5080-16063 GCA_964606625.1 uncultured Tepidisphaeraceae bacterium
CGGCGAGCGGTGCATGCCGGTGGTCGTGCCCTCAACTACGCTCCGCGCCGACAGTTGCAGATGATTCAACCGCTCGATGAGGGCAGGATCCAGATATCGCGAAACAATACTCACGGCAGCATTCTATACGCATGACCGCCGCATTGGTTGATCCGGGGCATGCACACCTGTCGGCGCACCATACTTTATAGGGTATCGCTCTTGTCCCACTGCCGCTGGGCATAGGGCTTGGGGTGAATCCGGCTACCGTAACGGCGGGCGTATACCTGGGTGAACTCAGCCCCCAAGAAGCAGATCAAAGCCGAGTAATAGACCCAAATCAGGAGCACCGCAAACGAGCCGGCTGCGCCGTAGGCACTGCCCGGAGCAGCCTGGCCGAGGTAAACCCCGATGGCCCACTTGCCCAGGGTGAATAATCCGGCGGTGACGGCGGCGCCGATCCAGACATCCCGCCAGTGAATCGTCACATCCGGCAGGTACTTGTAGATCATCGCAAACAACAGCATGGCCACCACGAAGCCCGTCACCGAATCACTGAATCGCCACAGCCAGGCCATGTCGGCGTATCGGCTGTTGAGCAGCTCCGACGCGGCGCTGATCCCCGCGCTGAGCACCAGCGACACGAGCAGCAGAAATCCCACGCTCATTGCCAGGGCAAACGACCGAACCCGCACGCGAACCAGCGTCCGCACCCATCCGCGCTCGGGGTTCTGTTGCACATCCCAGATCAGGTTCAAAGCTGACTGCAATTCCGCGAAAACGGCTGTCGATCCGATGAACAGGGTCACGATGCCGACGATCGCTGGCATCCAGCCCCCCTCCTGGGCGGCTGCGAAGCTCATCGTGACCTCGCGCACGGCGCGACCGCCCTCGCGGCCAACCAATGACTCAAACTGGGTCGCGACCGCCTGCCCGGGATTGTCCACCACCAGCTCCGCAATGAAGACCGCGATCACCAGCACGGGCGCCAGGGAAAAGATGGTGTAAAACGCCAGCGATGCCGCCAGGCGGAACGTGTTGTCGTTCCACCATTCAGCAAACGTGGTACGGATCAGGTCCCAGGCGGGCTTGAAGCGCATGGCACCATTTTTTTAACCGGTGCGGGGTGGGGGCGCGAGCGCTTCATCGGATCTGCCTCTTGCCACGTTTCGCATTGCGTGGAGAATTGCGGGGCGCATTGATCCGGCCGGCGCGATATGATCTCACGGCTGCGTTCAGGAGAACAACTCGAGTCAGGTGAACATATTATGGCATTTCAGGTTGAAGTTCCGTCTCTGGGTGAATCCATTACACAGGCGATCCTGGTTGCTTGGCTGAAGCAGGACGGCGAGCACGTAGACATCGACGAGCCGATCTGCGAACTGGAAACCGACAAGGCCAACGTGCCGCTGCCTTCACCGGCATCGGGCATCCTGCGGCATGCCAAGGAAGAAGGCGCAACCATCAGCGTAGGCGAGGTGATCGCAAGGATCGACGAAGGCGCAGCCGCCGCCTCACCCAAGCCCGCCACCAGCAAAACCGTTCGGGCTGAGGCATCAGACACTGCCGCCACTGCCGGGACGACTGAAACCGCCACCCAGAATCAGTCACCGGCCCCAGCCATTCCAGAGAACGTCAGCCCGGCGGTGCGTCGCCTCCTGGAAGAAAACCAACTGGATGCATCCCAGATCAAGGCCACCGGCCCCGGCGGCCGGCTGACCAAGGAAGATGTGCTCAAGCACCTGAAAGAACCGCCTGCCCCCAGTGGCGGCCCCCAAACCGGTCTGATCCCCGCGGACAAGCTGGCTGACGAGCTGCCTCGTCCGCCGCAGCGTGAAACCGAGGCGGCTCCTCCGCCGATCACCGCGGCGCGCCCCTCGACGGCTGCCCCCTCCTCTGCAGCCCCCAAGCAGGCTGCCATCGACTTTGATGCCTCGGGCATCCGCAAGGTGCCGATGAGCAAGATCCGCAAGCGGATCGCCGAACGGCTGGTCAGGGCTCAGCAGACCGCCGCCCTGTTGACCACTTTCAACGAGGTGGACATGTCGGCGATCATGGAGCTGCGCAAGAAATACAAGGAATCCTTCGAAAAGACCCATAATGTCGGGCTGGGCTTCATGAGCTTCTTCGCCAAGGCGGTAGTGATGGGGCTCAAGGAGTTCCCGCGCATCAACGCCTTTATCGAAGGGGATGACATCGTCTACCACAATTACGTGCACCTGGGTATCGCGGTCAGCACCGAACGCGGCCTGGCGGTGCCGGTGCTGCGGCATGTGGAGAACATGTCGTTCGCCCATATCGAGGCGGAGATCAAGCGCCTGGCGACCAATACACGCGAAGGCCGGCTGTCCATCGAGGAACTGAGCGGTGGAACGTTCACGATCACCAATGGTGGTGTGTTCGGGTCGCTGTTGTCGACGCCGATCATCAATCCGCCGCAGAGCGCAATCCTGGGCATGCACGCGATCCAGAAACGCCCGGTGGTGATCGACGACAAGATTGAAATCCGCCCGATGATGTATGTCGCCCTTAGCTACGACCACCGCCTGGTCGACGGCCGCGAAAGCGTCAGCTTCCTGGTCCGCGTCAAGCAGTTGCTGGAAGATCCGGCACGCCTGATGCTGGAGGTATGACGGCGGGTCACGGGTCATTTGTCATGCGCCGCAACGTGCATGAGCAGAACCGTTCACCTGGCAAAGACCGGTTCACACTCCTCCAACTTCCGGCAAATGACCCGTGACCAATAAACCAGTGGCCGCTATGACTCACTTCCCGTGGGTGCATACTTTTCCAGGAACCGCTCCTCTGCCTCCATCGTGCCGATGATGAGCATCTCGGCGTCGGCGGGCAGGGGGAGGTGTGGGTCGGGATTCACGCGCATCTGGCCGTGCTGCACAACCGCAATCACGCGGCAACCGGTATCGCGACGGATGGTGGTATCAGCCAGCTTTTTGCCAGCCAGCGCGGGTGGAATCTTCAGGCTGACGATGTTCAATCCCTCAGCCACCATCAGCACGTTCGCCCGCTTGAGCAGGTTCATGATCATGTTGGCTGCCATCATGGATGAGGACATGACAAAGTCCGCACCCGCACGGTGCAGGGTGCTGACGTTGCGCTCCAGCGTCGATCGGCTGATGATCTGCATCTGCGGGCGCATGTGGCGCAGCAGCAGCGTGAGATAGATATTCACGTCGTCGTCGTGGGTGGTGATCAGGACAGCCGGTGCCTCCTGGATACCGGCACGGTCAAGCACCTCGGCGTTGGCTGCATCACCCAGGATAAACTTCTCCGGTGGAATGCCCTCGCGCGGACGCAGGTCGATCATGCGATAGTCGATGCCGCGCGCCTGTAGCGCATGAGCGGTTGCCCTGCCCACACGCCCCGCACCAATCACCACCACCGGGGCGCCCGAGACGTTGTAGATCGCAAACTCTTCGTCGTATTTCTCCAGTTGCTCGCGCGAGCCCGCCAGCACAAGCACCGTGCTGGGACCGATCAGGGTATCCGGACCGGCGATCTCAAATTTGCCGCGTTCCCAGACGCCGATCACGCTGATGCCGATCTCCGCCAGGTTATTTTCGCGAAGCGTCTTGCCCACCAGGGGCGTGCGGGTGGCGTTGGCTTCGGCGATGCACAGACCCTTGACCTCGCCAATGACGTGCGTCATGGCATCGCCGCCGATCGTGCGGCGCGCCAGCGATTCGCCCATCAACTCCCCGATCTGCAGCACCTGGTCGCAGCCGGCCAGGCGAAGAATCTCGGTAGAGGCTTCCTGGGTGGCGATGGCGATCAACTGCACCTCCGGAGCCACTTCGCGCACCGTGAACGCCACGTTGGCACTGACGACATCCGGCGCCATCGTCACGACCATCGCCGCATCGGCAGCCCGGGCACGCTTGTAGGTGTCGACATGGTCAAGTTCACCGACCATCACCTTAAGCCCCATATCGTGCAGGCGCAGCGCTTCGGCAACGTCGGGAACCAGCAGCACGTAATCGTATTGATACTGTCGCAGCCGGGCGATCAGGGCAGCTGCCATGGGGCCGTAATGGGTCAGGATCACATGCCCCTTGGTCCCCACCGGCAACTCCCGCGGAGCACGGGCCTGAGCTTGGGCCTCCATCCACGGAGCATAGAAAAACTGGATAAACGTGAACGGTAGCAGCACCAATAACAGCACAATCCCTGAAAGCAGCACCACCAGGGAAAAGATCCGTCCCAAATCGCTGGTGAAGGTGATATCGCCGAATCCGAGCGTCGACATCACCGTCAGCGTCCAGTAGAAGCCTGCAATCCAAGAATGCCTTCGCCCCTCAGCCGCCATGATGAAATGGAACAGGGCGCTGTAGACTATCACAAGCACCGCCAGCACGGCGAAAAACCGGAGCAGGATCCGAATGTTGCGCCGACTGGGTCGCTGGCGCAGAAACAGGGAAAGCTGTGTACCAATGCGCTTCATCAAAGGCCTCTGGATCGCTGGCAGTATATGATGATGCGCCGCAATGTGGCAGTGGGAGAGGACGTCCCCTTGCGATAAACTTTATCTTATTCTCGCACCGAGGAGCATCCATCACACCAGGAAGCTCCCGTCAACCAAGTCGTGCCGGATGCGTCGGGCAACGCCCCAACTTCATTTGGGCACCCCTGAGGAGGTAACCATGACAGCGCTCGTACTGGACAAGCCCGGCTCCTTCAAACAGATCCATCGGGAAGATCCCGGCGATCCGCCCCCGGGGATGGCGCGCGTCCGCGTGCATCGTGTGGGTATCTGCGGAACCGACTGGCATGCCTATCACGGTCGCCAACCGTTTTTCAATTACCCGCGAATCTTGGGGCATGAGCTGGGTGTTGAGATCCAGGCAATCAATGATCCGCAGTCACCCCTCAAACCCGGTGATCGCTGCGCCGTCGAGCCATACCTGAATTGCGGCAGCTGCATCGCCTGTCGTCGAGGACGCGGCAATTGCTGCGCCAACATGCGCGTCATGGGCGTTCATATTGATGGCGGGATGCAGGAATATCTGCTCGTGCCCACACATAAACTTCATCCCGGCAACAGCCTCGCCTACGAGCAGCTTGCTCTGGTCGAAACGCTGGCGATCGGCCGGCACGCCGTGCAGCGTGCTGCCATCGAACCGGGTGAGCAGGTGCTCGTGCTGGGCGCGGGACCGATTGGGTTATCCGTGCTGCCGTTTGTGCGCGAAGCAGGCGGCGAAACCATCGTGGCTGACATCTCCGCGGATCGCCTGGCCTTCTGTCGAGAATCGGCCAACATCGCGCGCACCTTCGATGCGGGCGAGGATCTGCCTGCGCGCCTGACCGAGCAACTGGGGGATCTGCCTACAGCCGTGATCGACGCCACGGGCAATCCACAGTCCATGATGCGCACATTCGACCTGATCGCGCCCTCGGGGCGGATTGTATTCGTCGGCCTGTTCAGGGGAGACGTGACCTTCAATGACCCCAATTTCCACCGTCGCGAAACGACTCTCCTCGCCAGCCGCAACGCCCTACCGGACGATTTCCGTGCGATCATCGGCTTGATCGAACAGGGGCGAATCGATACTACACCTTGGATTACCCATCGCAGCGACGCCTCCGACTTCTTGGATGTCCTGTCGCAATGGCTCACCCCTGAGGCGCACGTGCTCAAGGCGATGCTGGCCTTCTGAATGCAGAGGCCGCCTAGCCCGTCCGATCTTGCAAGCCCACGGCCTTATTATCGGGCCTGCCATCTGGCAGATACCACAACTAATGGTGTCGCCAACCTCCCGCCGATACCACAAGCAGACCCAAGAAAAATGTGCGGGTAATGTTCGCTATCTGCCGATGAGACAGATCAGCATCGGGCAATACCCGAATAAAGGAGCCCTCACATGCGAATGGGAATCACAGATCAACTGGAACTGTTTGGCGCTGGCTGCCGTTCTGCCGCCACTCTGCCTGCCTGGACACCATCCTTTCCGCGCCAAGTCCTGCGCAAATGTGTCGCATGCCGAGTAAAAGCCCCTGTGGTACACTCCCTTGCCACGCCGTGGGAACCGCGCTGCCACGAAGATCCCGAGCGATGGGACGGATTAAGTTGAGAGTCCTGCACCTGCGCCAAGGGCCATCCCCGCGACGGCTGGTGGATCACAGAGCGTCGCAAAACAATGTACATTACAGCCTATTACTTTCGTGCCCATACCTACACGCTGGTTCCCCGCCACGTCCGCGAGGACATGCAGTGGATGGCAGATCACGGCACCGATGCCATCGCCATTGGCGTTCTCGAACAGGACTTGTTCGCAGCCGTCGAGAACATCCAGCAGATCTGCGCAGAAGCCGATCGCGCGGGCTTGGAGGTCTGGGCGGTGCCAAGTCGCTGGGGCGGGCTGGTCGCCGGCTCCCCGAAAGTACCGAGCATCTTCTGCGCACGTCATCCGCATGCGCTGTCATGTGATATCAACGGAACTCCGCTGATCGACTGGATCGGCACCAAAGCAAGCGTGCATCACCCGGACACGTTCGCGTTCTTCTGTGATACCCTGACGAAGATGCTCGAGTTGTTCCCGATCAGCGGCGTGATATGGGACGAGGTAAAAAATCTCGACGAGCGTGACTACAGCCCAGCCGCCCGCAATGCCCTGGCTGATCGCGACATCGATGATCTCGCGACGCACATCCAATCGACAGCCAACTTCTTCGATCGCGTCGGCGCAGCCGCGTTGCAGATCAAGCCCGATCTGCGCCTGGCAATGTTCCTCTATGGATGGTTGACGGGTCCGGCAGTCACCACTTGCGCCGCGATCAAACACCTGCACCATTTCGGCTGCGACGGCCGCCCGCTGCGCGCCGCGGATGTCGCTGGCCGCCCGCACGAACGAAAACAATTGCTGGATCACGGCCCGATGTTCATCGAGCAGGCCCGCCGTCACGGCAAGCAGCCGCTGCTCCTCATCGAAAACCACAATCTGGCCGAAGACTTGACCCCTGTCATGGACCAGCGCCTCCCCGAGGTGTTCGACTTGGGTGCCGAACACCTGCTCTACTACTACTATCCGCGAAGCCTGCGCAATCCCGACGAAAACATGGCCGTCATCGGCCGTCACCTCAAGGCCCGCCGCGCCGCAACCCGCGGGTGATTTGGAACGCAGAAGGCATCCGCCACCTGTGGGTCTCAACCGGCGCGGGGGTAGTGGGTGTACCCCCTCACCCGTAACCCTCAGGGGCCCGGATTGTTCCGGTCTCTGGTGAATCTATTGTCACTTTGCGGTACCCGACAGACCTATGCGATTGAGACTACAACACCGTCGGGAACGTGCAACCGCTGAACGGTCATCCTCACCCTCCGATTTTCTTGCTGACTCTCCGTCAGTTCCAGTGTAGTGGTGCATGGAGCAATACAGCGTGGCTACCTGCCCAGAAGGCGAGTGAATCGGCGCAGAACAAAGCCACTCGAACCTATTGCACGACATTTCGAACCGCGTTTTGATGGCATAAGTGAGATTTCACCCATCGCCCCCGCCCCAAATGTCCGATAACGAATCGCTGCCTCGGCCCAACACATTGACAGTTTCGCGAACGTAAGTGTAAGTGGGGTTGCATGTACAGCCGATCACGACGCGCTTAAACTGAGGGAACACATGGCCCTGTACCTTTACCAGCTTCGCAAGACGTATATCGATCCGGATGGGGTGGCTGTTCCGACGATCGATATCGAATACTTCAGCCTCGGGACCGGGGAGCAGGTGGCGCTGGTGGGACGCAGCGGAACGGGCAAAACCACCCTGCTGCACCTGATGGCGGGAATTCTCCTGCCCGATTCCGGCCGGGTGACGTACGACCTGGGTCCGAACAAAGGCAAAATCGACATCACTCAGCTCTCCGAAGCCAAGCGAGATGTCTTCCGCGGTCGACACATCGGATACATCTTTCAGACCCATCACCTGCTGGGTGGATTCACCGCCCGTGAAAACGTGCTGCTGGGCATGAGTTTCAGCGGCCAGCGGGTGGACCGTGAATGGGCGGATCATCTCCTGGAAGAAGTGGGACTGGTCGACCGGATGAATTACCGGCCGTCGCGGCTGTCCGTGGGACAGCAGCAGCGTGTCGCGGTGGCACGGGCCTTGGCCAGTCGGCCGAGCCTGGTGCTGGCAGACGAACCCACCGGCGCCCTCGACCCCGCCAATGCCCAACAGGTACTGGACCTGATCCGAAAACTGTGCGCCGAGGTCGGGGCCAGCCTGCTGATTGTCAGTCATGATCCGGCAATCACGCGGCAACTGCCCCGTTCCGTATCCCTGGCAGAGATCAATCGGGCAGCAGCACCAGTCCTGCCCACGGTAAGCTGAGAATTCGATTCCATCGATAAAGGTTTCTGGAACAATTCCGCAGCCGCTAGGTATGATTGATCGGGAGAACGGTTAAGTTCGCCGCAGACGACGCAACCGGTTGACGGGCCCGCTGCGGTGATACCCGCCTCGGAGGTGTTATGAGGCAGCTCAATCAGGCGGACCGAATCACGCAGTTGCTCGGGCATCCAGCCCGTTCGCGTGCAGTTTTGGACCCCTCCACAAATCCGGCACAGGGTCCCTGTGCAAACGCCCCCAGGGCAAAGGCGTCGCCTATTATTCAGAAGAAATCACTGTTTGAAGACACGTTGACAATTGACGAAAAACGGGACGGGAAGTGGATTGTCAGCCTGTTTGACTGAACGTGACCAGCATCAAACCGGCTGAGCGATAAAATCCCCGTCAGTCAAAAGCGCAGGAGTAAAGGGCCTATGAGTACAGCAGCCGTCATTCCGCTGCGTGAACGGTTTAATTTCCGCATCATCTTGTTCATCCTGGTCATTGCTGCGATGGCGGGTGGATTCCTCTACCTGTTCCTTCAGCCGGAGGTCCGGGACCGCGGGGATTACAAAGAGGTCGACCTTAAGGCGATGAGCGACTTCCCCTTCGATCAGCAACGGGGCACGATCGAGGATATCCCGGCCCAATGGCGGGCTCTGGACGGCCAGCGCATCCTCGTAACCGGGGAAATCTGGGCGCCCAACAGCCGCGGCCCTGAACTCAAGCAGTTCGAACTGGTCTATTCCATCACTCAGTGCTGCTTCTCCGGACCGCCTCAGATCCAGCACTTTGTCGAGGCGATCGTTCCGGAGGGGACCGTCCCCCACTACCGCGGACTGGTGAAAGTCCTCGGCACGCTCCATGTGAACGTGGAACGCGGGGAAGACGGCCGCGTCGCCCGCGTCTACCGGATGGAAGTCGAACGGGTCGAGCCGGCCTAATCAGCTCTGGCTGAGGGTTGCGCTGGGTTATTGGTGGCCTGCCGCAGGCGCGGATCAGCTTGGAGGAAGGGATTCGCCCGGACCGGCATCCAGCGAACGGACGCGGCGCTTGGCTTCTCCCTTGTCGCCGATGGTTCGCGCCAACTGCATACCCCGCGCCATGGCGATGACGCCCGTACGGGCCATCTCCACGATTCCATAAGGCTGAACCAGCTCCAGGAAGGCCTCGATCTTGTCTTCTGATCCCGCCAGTTCGATCACGAGGCTGTCCTGTGCCACGTCAACCACCTTGGCCCGGAAGAGATTGACAATCTCGATCACTTCACCACGGCGATCCGGCGTCACCTTGACCTTCACCAGCACCAGGTCGCGCTCCAGGTAGGCGGTTCCGGAAAAATCGATCACAGCCGACACCGGTACGAGCTTGGCCAGTTGCTTGCGCACCTGGTCCACCGTGTTGTCGTCGCCATTGACGACGATGGTCATCCGGGAAAGGTTAGGATCTTCGGTTCGACCCACCACCAGCGAATCAATGTTGAATCCGCGGGCGGCAAACATCCCCGCCACATTTGCGAGCACTCCCGGTTCATTGATCACCAACGCTGAAATCACATGTCGCATTCTTGCACTACTCCTTCAAGGAAGCCGCATTGTATGACTTCCGTCTCCATTTCGCGAATCACGGCGCTCCATGAAGGGAATTGTGAATGCCCCCCCTTGACAAATCCCACCCGCGGAGAGACTTTGATCAGTCAAAGTTAATGACCTTATGGATAAAAATCCGGTTCCACTATTACATTAAACTGCGATCACTATGGCACCGAGAACCGAATCACTTCCGCACCCGAGCATCGCGCAGTTGCACGACGCAGAGCACTCTCCGGCTGCCCCGTTGTCGATCCATGACATGACGGTCGCCTATCACCGCAAACCGGTGCTGTGGGATGTCGATCTGGATGTCCCCCAGGGCAAGCTGGTGGGGATTGTCGGCCCCAACGGCGCGGGCAAGAGCACCCTGATCAAGGCGGTGCTGGACCTGGTTCCCAAGGCTTCGGGACGGGTACGGATCTACGGCAAACCGTATCGTCGCCAGCGACACCTAGTGGGATATGTGCCCCAGCGCGAAAGCGTGGACTGGGATTTTCCGGTCAGCGCGTTGGATGTGGTGGCGATGGGAACATACGGCCGCATCGGCTGGCTGCGCCCTGTGACCCGCAAGTGGCGCAACATGGCGCTGGAAGCGCTACACCGTGTCGGCATGGCGGATTATGCCCACCGCCAGATCAGCCAGCTCTCCGGTGGACAGCAGCAACGTGTCTTTCTCGCACGGGCGCTGGTGCAGGACGCACGCATCTACTTCATGGATGAACCGTTTGCTGGTGTCGATGCAGCCACCGAGAAAACCATCGTCCAGACCCTCCAGGATCTGCGCGCCCAGGACCGCACTGTCCTGGTGGTCCATCACGACCTGCAAACGGTATCCGAGTATTTCGATTACGTGATCCTGTTAAACATGCGCGTGGTTGCCCATGGCCCCACCGCTGAGGTCTTTACCAACGAAAACCTCCAGAAGACGTATGGCGGCAGGCTGACGCTTCTGGACGAAGCCGCCGAAGCCCTGCGTCGCAGCAGATAGATAGTAGATGGATGAATTGGTGTGGACACATGATCCATGCCCGTTGTTGATTCGTTCCGCATGGACGAGCAAGCCCGTGCCCCATGAGATGCCC
>CAZSJB010000014.1:0-15985 GCA_964606625.1 uncultured Tepidisphaeraceae bacterium
GGCGGCGACGGCCAGGACGCCACCGACAGCCGCGAACCGACGCTGTCCGAAGAGCAGGCCGCCGCTACCGCCCTTCCGGGACGCCGTTTCACCGACGCTGCGGCACGCAAAGGATGGATGTACATCGACACCTGGTACGTCATCGGCCCTTGGGATCTCAGCCAGTACGCCGGCAAACCGCTGCCGCCTGAATACGAAATCAACCTCGACGCCGTATATACCAACGGCAAATCCGGCAACTTCCACCATCCGCGCCTGCGCCAGCGATTTGACCTCGACGGCCGCCTGACCTGGCAGTTCATCCAGTCCGAAAGCATCTATATCCGTCCTCCCAATGAGACGGAAAAAACCATTTACTATGCTTACACCGAGGTCTTTTCCGATCGCGAGCGTGAAGTGCTGATGGCAATCGACATCGATGACCGATCGTTCGTCTGGGTCAATGACCAGGAGGTCTGGCGCGGCACGGTCAAGGCATGGCGGTTCGGCCAGGTGACGCGCAAAGTCACCCTCAAGCCCGGATACAACAAGATCCTCATCCGCATGGACAATGACGCGGCGCTGATGGACTTCTCGCTGGTGATGCTGGCATCCGATTGAACAAAAGATTTCTCACGATAGACAAAACCGTTCCGGTAAGATCGCACGCGCTTCAGTTCTAACTGAGAACGCTCATGATCATTACCAAGCTCGAAACCTGGCGCGTTCGTCGCGGCCGTGAACTGTTTGACGCCAAGCGCCAGGGCCAGGCGCCAATGGATTGGGATGTGGTTGTGCTTCGGCTGCACACCGACGAAGGCATCCTCGGCCAAGCTACGGCGCTGGCGGCCCGCTCCAGCACCATCACCCAGCAGTACATCCACGAACTGCTGGCACCGATCATCCTGGGCCGCGACCCGCACGACCGCGAGTGGTTCTACCATGAGTTCTGGCGGATTGACCGGCACCTGACCTTCCTGCCGGTTTACCTGCCCGGACCGATCGATGTCGCCCTGTATGACATCGCAGCCAAGGCGGCGGGACTGCCGCTGTACAAGTATCTTGGCGGATATCGCACCTCGCTGCCGGTGTACGCCTCCAGCCTGTGGCTGGAGACGCCCGAGCAATACGTTGAAGAAGCCCGCCATTACGCCGCCCGCGGCTTTAAGGCCTACAAAGCCCATCCTCCCGGCCCCTGGCAACGCGATATGGAGGTCCACGCCGCCCTGCGCCAAGCCATGGGACCGGATTATGTTCTGATGTCCGATCCGGTGGCGGAGTATTCGATGGGCGAAGCCGTCCGCGTCGGCCGCCAGCTTGAAGAACTGGACTTTCACTGGTTTGAAGAACCTTTCCGCGATTTTGAGCTGGATAAGTACCGGCAGCTCTGTGCAACGCTGGATATCCCGATCGCGGGCACGGAAACGACGCGCGGCGGCCCCTGGGGTGTCGCCCAGGTGATCAAGTTCAACGCCATCGACATCGTTCGAGCCGACGTCTCCTGGAAACCGGGCATCACCGGCACGATGAAGATCGCCGCCCTCGCAGAAGCCCACGGCATGCAGTGCGAGCTGCACACCACGACCATGGGCCCGATGGATATCGCCAACGTCCACGTCGCCTGCGCCATCCGCAATTGTGAGTACTACGAGATGTTCGTCCCGAACGATGAGTTCCGCTTTCCCATGAAAGACCCCTGGCCGTTCGACCAGGAGGGCAATATCCATGTCCCCAATAAACCGGGTCTGGGGATCGAACTGGATTGGGATGCGATCGACAACCAGACGATCGAACATCGCGTCAGCACCGCCTGAGCTTCTTCCTCTACATGGATAAGATCCTGGATCTCCCCGGCGCGCAACCCAATCAATGGGTTCGTTTAATGCATTTTGATTGAATGAAACAAACCCTCCATCCGCGATGGCGCGTTGTAATCGAGGATCAGCCGTGCGAAGATTGGGTTTGAATGGGTTCGTTTTTGGGTTCGTTTTCGAATCGGGCGCGCAACAGCGTGTCGCCCCACGGTAACCCGGACAACGCACGGCGGAGCGCAGGCGCGCACGCTTGGGACTATGGCGGCGGTGCATTTTGTTCTGGTGAGGCATCTTCTTCCCCTTGTGACAGGCACACCCCACCCCTGCGGGGTGCGGAACGCCCCTTTTCTGAAGACACCTCAACAACCAGAACGTTAGGGGAAAAATCGGATTTTATTTGGATGCCAGCCGGAACCGTCCGGTGGAGCATCCCGGATGACGATCATCCCCTGCTCCAGTGTTCCCCGACACACTTATGCGAACGCAGCCGGCAGCGTCACCATGTTGACGGGAGTGATGCCATCCATCAGCCAAGCGAGGCTGGCGCCGGTGCTGACGTTACGCCATAGCAGATCCGGCGTGCCATTGTCATCCAGATCACCCACACCGCTAAGCCACCAGTTCAGGTTCGTCACCGAAGGCAGTTGAACGATCCCGCCGATGGCAGTGCCGATCATCCGCCATACAAGGTTCCCCCCCGTGCGTGTGTTGCGCCAGACCAGGTCACCGCGCCCGTCACCGGTCATGTCGGCTACGCCAGCCAGCGTCCAGTCCGGATGACGGACGGTCGGCAACATCGTCGATTTCGCCCCCCCACGGCCATTCATCAGCCAGACCAGCGTGCCCTGCGTCTTTTCATTGCGCCAGACGATGTCGGCATGACCATCGGCATTGAAATCGCCTGTTCCGGCCACCGTCCAATCCAGGAACCGCACGGTCGGCAGTTCGGTATACACCCCCACCGTCGTACCGTTCATCGCCCAGAACGCCAGCCCGCCGGTCGACTGGTTGTACCAGAGGATGTCATCGTGACCATCGCTGTTGAAATCACCCGCACCGACGATCTGCCAGGCAGGATTGGCTGTCGTGGGCAGTGAAATCACGGACTGGCGCGTTGCCCCATCCATCAGCCAAAGTTCGCTTTGGCCGGTTGCGTAATCGCGCCACAGGATGTCCTGTTTCCCATCGCCGTTGAAGTCGCCCCCGCTTTTCATCACCTGCGTTTCAAACGGCACCCGCACCGTGAATGTTCCCAGTACCTGCGCCGGTGCGAAATTACCATTGGTGTCGCTGACCTGGTTGGCGCGCACGGAAACCGTGTACGTCCCGTTGTCGTTAACATTCCACCGCCCACCGGGGGCATTGATACGATAAGTCGCAGTGCGCGGCGTACCATTGGGCCCCTGATCCACGGACACAAAGTTGGCGGTGGTGGTAAATCCGTTCGGGCCGGTGACCAGCAGGTCGCCGTCATCCAGGGAACTGACCAGCACCGCCACATTGTCCGACCAGGTCACGGTAAACGTGTGCGTCGCCAGGCCGCCGGTTGTCACGTTGGCGGCTGTGAGGACGCCGGTGGGCGGAACGTCGTCCTGGGCAAGATCCGGACGGAAATCGCGCTTCACATTCTCCTTGTCGATGATCACGTCGTTCCAGATGACGGTGCCTCCCAGCCCTTCACCAGTGCCGCGCACGGTATACGTCCCTGGGGGCAGCGCCAGGCTATAACCGCCCGATTCCCAAGTCGTGGTGGTAAAGATGGACATATCCTCCTGGCGCGTCGCCGTGATCGTGATGCCGCCCAGCCCTTCGCCGGGGGTATAGAAGTTGTCCACCGTCAGCAGGTCGCTGTACGCAACCCCTGTCAGGAAAACCTTGTCGCCGCTGTAGGCGAAATCGGTCGTCAGCATGACGGCGTTGTAGGTGCGCGTCACGCCACCGCTGGAGTCGGTAAATGCGCCGCTGACCACGCCGGCGCCGATCTCTTTCCACTCCGGATCCAGGATATTGATGCGGTGGCCACGGCCGACGATCCCTTCATCGATAAACAGGTCTTCATGCAGTTGCGGCACGGTGGTGCGGGGATCGGGCGGGGAGCCGGTTGTGCCGCTCCAGGCGATATTTTCACCCCACCCATAGGGCGCAACAAACTCATATCCTGCGGCGGCCATGCGGTCGCCAGCCTTCCAGTCACCCGGACCGTCATGACTGAAAATATCGTTCAGGATCATGAACTGGCTGTGCTTGCGCGCGGCGTCGGTGATGTAGGGGTTGATCGCCAGCGGCTGCTTGGGATCGGTCGTGATGGTTCCGGCCGGCAGCCCCTCATTGAGCGCGACATTGAATCGCGCCGCCTCCAGGGCCGGATTGGCCCGCGCCCGGTTGATCATCTCGACGAGATACTGTTCGACGGCTGACGGATAAACCGCCGCCAGGAGCCTGCGTGATTCCAGCCCTTCCAGTTCAATCATCCAACGCATCATATGATCACTCCCTGGTCAATCCGCCTAAGGCTTTACCAGCCTACCAGACCTGTGATCGTCTCAAAAGCACCCTTTAAAATGCAAATAAACCGCATCTCTCTTCAAAATCATTCTCCCTTCCTACTTTGACATCCAAAGCATCCCCGCTAAACTTCGCCACCAAACCTGTCTGCGGCGGGCAGTAATCGAGGATGCCGCAGCTTCGTAGGATGCGAACAAGGAAATGGGCTTGAAATACAGGCGCCGCGGGCACGGAGCAGTCGCAAAAGCTGCAACCAGCGCAGCCATCAGCGCTTTGGCGTGGGTGGTGGTTGGTCAGTCAGCCGTTCAGGCACAGGATGCGCCCCCGCCGGCCGATACGCCCGTTACCCAGGACGCCGCCGGCTCCCCGACACGCCGCCCCTTCAGTCTCGCCCCCGGCCTTGAAGGCCGCACTGTGGAAGACGTCCGCATCCTCGGCAATCGCCTGGTTTCCACGGCTGAAATCCTCAATGTCGTCCGCACGACCGTTGGTCAGCCGCTGGATGCTGAAACCGTCGCCGAAGATTACCAGCGTATCTTCAACCTGCGCCGCTTCGCCAATGTCGAAGCCAAGGTCGAACCGACTTCCACCGGCGTCATCGTCGTCTTTGAAGTGCGCGAGCAGGATCAGATCAACGCGATCCTCATCGTGGGCAACCTGCGGATTCCTGACGAGGTGATCCGCGGCGTGATCAATCTCGAGCGCGGACAGGCCATCGAGCCGTTCCGTATCTCCCTGGCACGACAGGCCATCGAACAGCTTTACCGTGACCGCAATTTTCCGCGCGCTCAGGTGACGGTCATCGAACATGCCCTCACCCGCAGCGGCAACCTGATCTTCCAGATTACCGAAGGGCCGTCGGTCCGGGTGCGCAACATCAACTTCGTCGGTGCACACAGCTTCACCGAAGACCGCCTGAAAAAGCAGATCCGTACCCGAAGCTGGATCTGGATCTTCCGCCCCGGCACATTCGATCCTGAGCAGATCGAAGATGACATGGCCTCGCTACGGCGATACTACGAAAGCAAGGGCTTTTTCGATGTGCGCGTCGGCCGAAAAATCATCTGGTCGCCCGATCAAAGCGAAGTCCAGATCGACTTCCTGATCGACGAAGGCCCCCGCTATCGGGTCAACCGCATCACCTTCCGGGGCAACCAGAAGCTCTCCGAGCGTGAACTGCGACAGGGGCTGAACCTCACTGAAGGCAATCCATTTGACCAGGAAGTGCTGGATCGCGACATTCGCCAGATCGTCCGGGCCTACGGGCCGCTGGGCTATATCTACCAGCCGCAGATCAATGATCCGGATTACCTGCAAGTCAACGTAAAACGCATCTATTCCCGCGAGCCGGGCAACATCGAGCTGATTTACGACATCAGCGAAGGCCGTCCCTTCCGCATCGGCCGGATCCTGGTCAAGGGCAACACCCGCACTCAGGACAAAGTCATCCTGCGCGAGCTGCGCATGGCGCCAGGGCAGATGTATGACTCGGGCGAAATGGCCG
This sequence comes from uncultured Tepidisphaeraceae bacterium, assembly GCA_964606625.1. Lineage (GTDB taxonomy): Bacteria > Planctomycetota > Phycisphaerae > Tepidisphaerales > Tepidisphaeraceae > CALEKX01. The sequence goes on from CAZSJB010000014.1 coordinate 5,803, forward strand.
ATGCGCGCGATCGGCTGCGTGCCACGCCCTTCTTTGAGCAGGTCACGATGACGCCGATCGGCAGCCATCCCGAGGAGCGCGACCTGCTGGTGGAGGTCAGCGAGCGCCGCACCGCCTCGTTCATCATCGGTGCGGGTGTCAACTCCAACGGCGGCATCGGCGGCAACATCACCTACGAACAGCGCAACTTCGATATCGGTGCTGTGCCTGACAGTTGGCACGACCTGTTCAGTGACCGCGCTTTCGTCGGGGCGGGGCAGACGTTCCGCGCCAGCTTCGAACCAGGCACCGAGGCAACCAACGCCTCGATCCGGTTCCTCGAACCGTGGCTGTTCGATCAACCATACAGCTTCGCCACCGAAGCCTACTGGCGCACGCGGGTCCGGGAGGATTATGATGAGCGCCGCGCTGGCGGCCGCATCGCCCTGGGACGGCGATTCAACCATGAATGGTCGGCATCGCTGTCGCTGCGCGGCGAAGACGTTTTGATCAACGATATCGACGATCCGCCGCTGCGCGCCCCCGACATCCTCGAATACGAAGGAAATACGACCATCACAGCCGTCGGGCTGACCCTCCGCCGCGACACGACCGCGGGCGGCTTCCTTCCCTATCGCGGCACCAGCACCAGCGTGGGCGTCGAGCAATATGGTGTCCTGGGAGGTGAGAGCTTCACCAAGTTCTCAGCCGGCTTCAACTGGTATCAGTCGCTGGGCGAAGACCTGCTCGACCGCCACACGATCCTGGGTGTCCGGCTGGATGGGGGTTACATCACAGGCGGCGCCCCGTTCTTCGAGCGTTATTACGGCGGTGGGATTGGCAGCATCCGCGGATTCGAGTTCCGCGGCGTATCGCCCCGGCAGGGACCGGATGATGACCGCGTCGGCGGCGATTTCATCGCGACGGGAACGGTTGAGGTGTCGTTCCCGCTGGCGGGTGACAACCTGCGCGGCGTGGTGTTCAGCGATTTCGGCATGGTCGAAGAGGATTTTGAGTGGGGCACGTTCCGCTCAAGCGTGGGTGCGGGCGTGCGGATCCAGCTTCCGTTCTTCGGCCAGGCGCCGCTGGCGCTCGACTTCGCGTATCCGCTCTCGAAGGACGACGAGGACGATACGCAGGTGTTCAGCTTCTCGTTCGGGATCGTCCATTAGAGACGGCGCACGCCTCGCTCCGCGGGCTGTGGCCCGAGAGGAATCTGTCGGTTTGTGCAAGCCGATCTTGACGTTCGGGGGCACGTCGTTTCTGATTGATTGCCTCACTTTGCACACGAAAGGATTCATCATGCCCATGTCGATGCATCGTCTGTTCACGCTTGTACTGCTTGCCGCGATCGCCCTGCCGGCCATGGCAATGGCCCAGAATCGGGTCGGCGTCGCCAACGCCGCGCGGATTTTCAATGAGATGCAGGAAACGCGTGATCTGCAGCAGCAGCTTGAGCAGGAGCGCAAAAAGATGGAGGAAACGATCCGCCAGAAACGCGGGCAACTCCAGGCGCTGCGCGAAGCCCGTGACCAGCTCAAGCCCGACAGCCCGAAGTACCAGGAGCGCAACCGCGAATTGCTTAACGCGACCGTCGAGTTCGAAACCTGGGGCCGGCTGATGCAGGCTGAGATCCAGCGCACGCAGAAACAACGCATGGTGAACTTGTTCGAGAAGATCGAAGCCGCCGTCGAAGCCGTCGCCAAGCAGCATGGCCTGGAGCTGGTGCTGGCCCAGCATGCGACCGAGCTGCCGGCGGATCTGGATGAGATCTCGATCGATCAGGTTCGCGCCATCATCAACCAGCGCAACGTCCTGTTCGCCAGCGACCCGGTCGACCTGACCGAGGAAGTGCTGGCTCACCTGGACGCCCAGTACAAGAGTGGTCGATAATTCCGTCTGGTTCACGTCGGGCGGCGCGGCAGATCGCGCCGCCCGCGCTGTTTTTCAGTTCACTGGCCGTGCAGATCACACTTGCTGACATCGCCCGGACGCTTGGCGTGCCGCCGACCGGCGACACTCGCCGTGTCATTACCGGCCTCGCCACGCTCGACGACGCCAGGCCCGACCAGATCTCGTATCTCGCTGCCGAAAAATACACGCGCCGCCTCCAGACCACTCGCGCCGCCGCTGTCATCATCGAGCGCAAGGTCAAGCTCCGCCAGCCACCGCCCACGCCGCTACTGGTAGTGGACGACGCCGACCTGGCGGTGGCGCGCGTGCTGGAGCTGTTTGCACCGCCCGTGCCGCGCCCGCCGACGGGCATACACCCGACAGCAGTTATCGCCGAATCGGCCCAGATCGGTGACAACGTCCGCATCGGGCCGCACGTGGTGATCGGGGAGCATGTGCGGATTGGTCATGGTTGCATCCTGCATGCAGGGGTATGCATCGGCGATGATGTCACGCTCGGCGACGGCTGCGAGCTGTTTGCCCATGTCGTGGTGAGGGAGCGGATCACCATCGGAAACCGGGTGATCATCCACGCCGGCAGCGTGCTGGGATCGGACGGATTCGGATATCGCTGGGATGGGCAGCGACATCAGAAGATTCCGCAGATTGGCACCGTCGTCATCGAAGATGATGTGGAGATCGGATCGTGCGTCTGCATCGACCGAGCCAAGTTTGCCACGACCCGGATTGGTCAGGGAACCAAGATCGACAACCTGGTGCAGATCGGGCACAACGTGCAGATCGGTCCGCACTGCATCATTGTCGGCCAGACCGGGCTGGCGGGCAGCGCAGTGCTGGGCAGCGGCGTGGTGCTCGGCGGCCAGACCGCCGTACGTGATCACATCCACATCGGTGACGGCGCTGCAGCCGCCGCACGCTCAGCCATCGCCGAAGACATTCCCCCCAGGACCGTGGTCAGTGGCATGCCCGCATTGCCCCATCGCCAGTCGTTGCGCGAACAGGCCGCCCTTCGGCGCCTGCCGGAGCTGGTTACCCAGCTTCGCCGGCTGCAGGAAGAGGTACAGGCACTTCGCCAGTCACTGGGTAAGCCTTCAAAGTGAGGGGTCGCTTGGTATCTGTCGGCGGTCTGGTTGAAGACAGATCGCCGATGTCGCCGACTGCGATCTGCCGAGTGGTGTCGCTCTTCAGGTGCTGCTTGAGAAACGTGATGACGTGATCGGCCCGCTGGGGTGTCCACATGCCCACGGTCTGATTCGATTCATCGAGCATGAGAATCGGCACCCTGTTCAGCACCTGGCGATGACGAGACAGGTCCAGGTCATCGGCATCCACCGCATGGCTGAACTCAAAGGCCCATTTGCACATCACGCGCAGCCAGGCCAGCCAGGCATGTTCCGGGCCAATCGTTGACAACACCTGGTCGGGATAAGTCACCGGAGAATCCAGCACCAGTGCGGCGATGGCTGGATCCTCGGCGGCTGCCAGCAGGGCCGCCGTCGCCCCGCTGCCGCTGCCGATCACGGCGATGCGCGTCGGATCCACGAACGGACGGCGGCGCAGCATCTGCACGGAAGCATGAACATCCAGTGCCTCGCGCAAACCAAACGTTCGGGAGGCGGCATACCTGGTGCCCTCCCCACGCACCCCCACGACGAGTACGATCAGCCCGGCTTCGTGCAGGGGCCGCACCAAGGGCAGCATCTGCGCCCGCGTTGCTTCATGATCATGCACCAGCACCACCGCCGCCCGCTGCTGCCGCAGGATCGCATCCTGCTGTTCCACCACCATTTGCGCATGGATCGCGGGAATCAGCCATCCCTCAAGCCGCTGGCCGTCCACCGCCCGCATCGCCACGGGCTCGTAGTAAATACCCATGTTCGCGGGTGTTTCCCCTGTCTCATATGTCATGGGATGCGTCCCGCGGTATACCAACGCCCCGATGATCAGCGTCAGCGCGATCGGAACAAACACCATCCGCCGCAGCAGGATCCCGACACACTTCTTCCACGAGAGGGGTATCTCCGGATCCTCCGGATGCACTGCCCGATGGTAGAACGGCTGCCACAGCAGCAATCGTCCGATAGCGCGCACGCCCGTCCACACGACACGCCAGGGCCGGCGGCGCGGCTTTGGCAGGTCGAAGTCCGGATCATCGAGAAAACTGGGATTCAGCACCGGTCGCTGCATCATGTCTCCCGTCTGGCAGCTGAACAACATTATTCGGGCGGATCCGTGCAGGATTCGCAGCTCTGCGCAGATTTCCATCACCGCCTGAATGGGACATACGATACATTTCCGCTGAATGACCAATTTCATGGCCGATTTTCTTGACCCGCCTTGTCGGCAATCGTACGTTATCGGGTGCATGCAGATTCCCAGATCCACTGGCTGGGCACCCGCCTCCGCGGGAAAGGGTTATGCCGGTAAGGATGAACATGGCGGTTCTACCGAATGGAGCTGCCTCGGAGAGCGGCGAAGGCGCCAGGAGGGCGTCGGGTCGGCTCTCCTCAGCACAAAGTGAGGGTCAAGGATGGCCAAGAATAAGCGTGCCCCAGCGCTGTTTGACGTGATCCATCGTGATGTCCGATATCAATCGCCCGTGCGGAATACCCGCACGCCGCTGGCGTGGCTGCGCAAGCGCCTCAGCGGCCCCGGGCCAGCCGTTGGCGGCACCACCACCGTGACAGCGGAGGAGGCCGCCAATGATCCCACCCTGCGCCCCCATCCTCTGCTGCGTGGCGGGCTGGGCATGCACACGGTCGATTCCGGCGATCGCCTGCCGGCTGCCACGGCACTAACCGCCCCTCAACCCCAAGCCCGGCCGATTCCGACCTCGCCGATGATGCAGGTGGACCGGTCGCGACAGGTCATCCGCTTCAGCTTGACTTACACGAGCGCAGGCGTCGCCGCCTTCGCGCTGCTGGTGGCCCTGTCGCTGGCGTATTATCTCGGACGCAGCGCCGCATCCGGTCCGCGCCTCGCCGCAACGAGCGTCACGACCGAGCAGCTTCGCAACGGCCCGAGCAACCCCTCGGTGCTGGATGTGGGCAGTGGCGCAGCTCCGGTGACAGTCGCCAATCAGGCTGTGCCTGCCCGTAACCCCACGCCCGTTCCGCCTCCGCCGCCGGCCGCTGCCAACAAGGGCCAACGGATCGTGGGCATGAACTACGTTATCGTTCAGAGCTATCCCAAGGAAGAAGACGCCCGCGAAGCCGCCGAAATCCTGCAGCAGCACGGTATTCCGGTGTCGGTCGTCAAGGGTACGGCGTTTGCGCCGCGGTGGTACAGCGTGGTCGGAATGAAACCCTTCGACCACCTCAGCAACAATCCCGAATACGCTGCCTACGTCAAGCAGATCAAGCAGATCAGCGACAAGTTCGCCGGCAACTCGCGTTTCAAGAAGTTCGAGCCCCGGCCGTATAAATGGCAGAATCACTGATTCGATTGTGGATTTGAACAATGGCGCATGAAGCGAGCGGATAGACTGCTGCTTCATGTGCCATTGTTGTTTATGGGATACGCGCTCATGCCCCAGGTCGGCGTTGCAATCATCGGAACGGGTCAGATCGCACTGGCGAATCATCTGAAGGGGGTGGCGCTGTCGTCGCATGCCCGGGTGGTGGCGCTGTGCGATACCAACGAGGCTGCACTTCAGCAGGCTGGGGCACAGACAGGCATCAGCCAACTGTTTACCGACTATCGACAGGCTGTTGCGCATCCCGACGTGCAGGCCGTTATCGTCGCCACCCCCAACTTCACCCATGCCGAGATCGTCCGGGCCGCCATCGCCGTCAGGCGACATGTGCTGTGCGAAAAGCCGCTTGCATTGGACTACCTCACTGCACGGGAGCTGCTGCAACAGGCTGAATCTGCCGGTGTGCGGCACATGACCGCCTTCACCTATCGGTTTGTCCCGGCGATGCGCTATATGAAGCAGCTCATCGCCCGTGGTGACATCGGCCAGCCGCTGCACTTCCGCGCCCAGCGCTTCCAGGACTGGGGCGATCGTCCCCTGGGCTGGCGGCAGATCAAGCAGCTTGCGGGGACCGGTGAATTGGGAGACATGCTGTCGCATCGAATTGATTACGGCCATCTGCTGATCGGTCCGATCCGCCGGCTGGTGGCGGATCTGCGAACCTACGTGCCCACGCGCGGTGGGCAGCCATCAGACGTGGATGACTGGGTTGCAGTGCTCTGCGAGTTCGAGGGAAACACCAGCGGCGTGTTGGAGAGCACCAAGCTCGCCTCCGGCCGGGGTGAAGGCTACGGCGGCGAGGATACGGTCGAGGTCAATGGCACCGAGGGCACCATTGTCTACAGCACCCAAAAGCCGCATGAGCTGCGAATCGGGCGTCGGGGAGATTCGGGGCTGACCACCCTGCCGGTTCCCAAGGAACTGCTGGTCTGGCCGGGCTCCCCCCGTGATCCGTCAGCCGATGACCCGCGGATCGGGTTCCGCTACGATCAGGGGTTCGAGTTCATCGACGCCATCGTCAACAATCGCCCAGCCCAGCCCGGCTTTGCGGAAGGAGCCGAGGTGCAGCGGGTGATGGACGCGATCGAACAATCCGCCCGCGAACGAGCATGGGTGGATTTGTAGCATGCAGGGTCAGCTTGCTCCTGTGATAGTTTAAAGAACCACAGAGACGCGGAGGACACGAAGCAGAATTTTGTCAGCGATCTGCTTTGTCCGTCTCCTCCGTGACTTCGTAACTCCGTGGGGAATGATCCTGGCGGAATGATTGGCTGCACAGAGAGGATTGTCCATGGCATCCATTGCAGTGATTACGGGAGCCGGCAGCGGCGTGGGACAGGCCGTCGCCGTGGAGCTCGCGAAACAGGGATGGGCTGTCGCCCTGGTCGGGCGCACCGAAACGACCCTACAGGAGACGGCAGACCTGTGCCCTGCGGAGGCGAAGGATCGCGTGCTGATCTGCCGAGGCGACGTCGCCAATGAACAGGATGTGCGGATGATCGTCAGCCGCGTGACCCAGCAACTCGGCGATGCCACGGTTCTGGTTAACAGTGCCGGCACGAACGTCGCCCGACGGGCCCTGGGGGAGCTCAGTAACGACGACTTCCGCAAACTGATCGACATCAACCTCACCGGCGCGTTCCTGATGGTTAATGCCCTGCTGCCGGGCATGCTCCGACAAGCCAACGGCACCATCGTCAATGTCATCTCCGATGCCGGCCTGCTGGCCAATGCGACCGCGGGAGCAGCCTACGTGGCATCGAAGTTCGGGATGACCGGACTGACTCAGTCCATTAACGTCGAGCACCGCCGCAACGGCATCCGCGCAACGGCTATCTTTCCGGGTGAAATCAACACCCCCCTGCTGGACAAGCGTCCCGCTCCACCCCCGCAGGACAAACGGCTGCAAATGCTCCAGCCGGAAGACGTCGCCGCCTGTATCCTGCTGGCGATCAATCTCCCCCATCGTGCAACGATCGAACAACTCGTCGTCCGACCGAGAATGGCAGGATAACACAGCGACAAGGTGAGGCGGTGTAAATCACCTTGTCACCTTGTCATCCGCTTATGCCTTCATCGCCTCCACGCCGCCCATGATCTCGGACAGCTCGGTGGTGATCTGCGACTGACGGGCGCGGTTGTACTGCATTTGCAGGGTGCGACCCATCTTGTCGGCGTTGTCGGTGGCGCTCTTCATCGCGACCATACGAGCGACGTGCTCGCTGGTGGTGGCATCAAGGAAGGTCTGGAAGAAAGCGGTCTTGATCGTCAGCGGCAGCAGCTCGTCCAGCAGCGACTGAGGATCGGGGCTGAACTCATATTCGGTGCGCGTGTCGTAGCGGAACTCTTCGAGGCGTACGTCCTCCCCGGTGCGGGTGACGTCGAGGGCGCCGGCTTTGGCTTGCGCTTCTTTTTCAGCCACCTGGCGGGCGATGTGGTCGGTGGCGGATTCAAGCGTGCCTGCCAGGGGCAGCACGGTCATCACCTCTGGCCGCTGGACGGAGGTGGTGATGAAGTTCATGTATGCGACATGCACGGCATCAATCTCACCGGCCTTGAAACGCTCCATCAGCGGATTGATGATCTGATCGACCTCGGCGTAAACCGGGATATCGGTTGCCTCCCGGCGCGACGCCATCTCACGCCGCTGGAAAGTGAAATAGCTGATCCCCTTCTTGCCGATCACGTGCAGCTCGACGGTCTTGCCGGCGGCTTCCTGCTCTTTCAAGAACAGGCTGGCTGCCCGCAGGACACTGCCGTTATACGCCCCCGCCAGCCCGCGGTTACTGGTGATGACCACCAGGACGATACGGTTGGTGCGATCCTCATCGGTCGGCTGACGCAGCAGCGGATGGTTCACGTTGCCGACGTTGCGAGCCAGATCGCGCACCAGCTCACGCACCTTCTGGGTGTAGGGCTTGGTGCCGACAGCGCGCTTCAGTGATTTCTGAAACTTCGCCGTCGCGATCATCTGCATCGTCTTGGTGATCTTGCGGATGTTCCGCACCGCCTTGCGGCGCTTGAGAATCGCACGTGCCTTGGCCATTGAGAAATCCTGTTGATGGTCTGCCGCTCGACAGACAGCGATCACGGGGCGGATGCGGTACCGGATCAGAAATCACCCCGCCCGCACCTCGGTGTCCTGTTGTATCCCAGCCCAATTGATACCGGTCACAGTAGTGGGTCTGGGGCGTCGGAGTTTAACCGAACCGGGCGGATGTGCAAATCCACACCCTCCCCTCCAACGACCCGTTCCACCCCTGCCACCGGCAGCGACACTGCGCCCATGCAATGGGTTCGTTTGAGAAAAAAACAAACAACCCAATCCTCATTTTTGGCCCAAAAACGACGTTTAAATGGGTTTCTTTGGGTTCGTTTGGGTTTGTTTTTCCACGAGTTATCCACAAGGGGTCGCATGAAGATTGGGCTACTGTAGAACCGTCTGAGCATTGAAAGGGACAAAGCATGGGTGATCCCTGAAAAAGAACAGCAATCAAGCGGAAAAACCCCGTAGAGATGACGAAACCGGAGGTTCCGGCTCCAAGCTATACCCTAATAAATCGGCTAGTCAAATGCCTTCTTCCGAAAACAAGCGTGTGAACCCATGATTGATCCTGGAGGAGGGGTCCTGACCTGTGCCCCCACTCCGTCTCACGGCAGGCTACAGCCCCCTGCCGGTCCCTGTCCCCAAATGCTGGTGCTTCCTTACAATGCCGCCGTGGAAACCATTGCCTACATTGCCCTGGGAGCCAATCTGGGCGACCGGGCTGCCAATATCCAGGCGGCGCTGGACCAGATGGACGCCCAGCCGGACATCCGGGTGCAGCGCATCTCTCGACTTTACGAAACCGCGGCGGTCGGGGGTCCGCCCGACTCCCCACCCTATCTCAATGGCGTTGCCCGCATCGCCACCACCCTCACGCCCCACCACCTCCTCGCCACGCTCATGCGCATCGAATCGGACCTGGGCCGGATTCGCTCCACCCATTGGGGGCCTCGTACCATCGACCTGGACATTCTCCTGTACGCCAATGAGAGGGTCTGCACCTCAGATCTGGTCATCCCCCATCCGCGCATGCATGAACGACGGTTTGTTCTGGAACCCCTGGCTGAGATCGCCCCCGACGTTGTTCATCCCACGCTGCATCGCACCATTGCTGACCTTTTGTCACACCTTGGAACGCGTTGAAGCATTGATCGGCTTGCCGAGGCATCTTGTTTTTCCAAATACCTGGTTTGCATCTCTTGCCCAGTTTCACGTGGGGGATAAACTCCCGGACGTGGAATCCGTTTGCCGTACATCCGTTGCCAACCCGCCCTTGCTTCAACGACTGGAAAATCCGCCTCTCATCCGCCTCGTGGCGATTGACCTGGACGGCACCCTGCTGACCGATCGCAAACAGGTCAGCCGGCGCACCGTGCAGGCACTGTCCTGCCTGCCGGAGCGGGGTGTGAAAGTAGTCATCGCTTCTGCGCGGCCGCCTCGGAGTGTGCGGCCGATCTACCAGACACTCAAGCTCGATACCTGGCAGATCAATTACAACGGCGCGCTGATCTGGGACGAACCGGCTGGCCGGCCGATCTTCCATCGCCCGATGGGGCCGGCAATCGTTCGCCAGATCATCGAAACCGCCCGCGATATGTTCGAGGAGACGCTCATCACCTGCGAAATCCTCGACCGCTGGTACACCGATTACCACGACGAGCAGTTCAACACCGAAACGGGCAAGCTCTTTAAACCCGACGTCATCGCTCCGCTGGATTCGTTCTGCAATCAGCCGATCACCAAGCTGCTGCTGCTGGGCGAACCGCGCA
>CAZSJB010000015.1:0-15435 GCA_964606625.1 uncultured Tepidisphaeraceae bacterium
GCCGGTGACCAGGGGATCATGTGTGGGTATGCCTTGGACCAGACACCGACACTGATGCCGTTGCCAATTTACCGTCGCAGCACCAACTACAGTCATTTTGGGCGTGACGGACTCCCATGGGAGGAGGACGCCACAACATCATCGTCGTGAAGAGGAGAGTGTCATGGGGCAATTGAGCCAGGCATTTATTGAGGCGCGGGAGCGCGTGGGATGGTCGCACCGAGAACTGGCGCGACGTGCGGGCTGCCGGAATCTGGTCAGCCAGTCGCGGCTGATCCACCAGTTTGAGATGGGCAGTGCGGTTGACTACCGTCTGCTGCTGAAGATCGGCAGGGTGTTGGGATTTACGCAACAGAGGATCGATGAACTCATTGCCGAAGATGAAGCCCGGTATATCGCCGAATGGAATGACTGGGCAGACCAGCCGGAGAATCCGTACATTGTTGTGCGATGTTTTTCCGCCTGTTACGTGCGCAGCGAATTGCCGGAGGATTGTCACGGATCGTTGGCGCAGGCGGAAGCGTATATCAGTGGGTTTGCCAAGCGCATTAACAAGCGATGTTGTCTTGTCTGGTCGCGACGATTGAGCGTGTTTTATGCAGCCGACGGGACGATGGCACGACGGGCAGTAGCCACCCCTGATAATGACCCTCGACCGCAATTGCGTATCGCAGGTGGTCCGCCGATGCTGTTCAACTCGCCACCGCTGTCGCAACCACCGCAGCGGCAGGTGATCCGTCATCGTCCCCAGTCGACGAGAACGGCTGATGGTATTCATACGGTGCAGCCGTCTTGACCGGGGAAAACAGGCTCCGCTGAGTGCATCACTAACCTGTAGCCAAGAAGCGGGCCAGGAAGATGCAAAATAGACTTCCAGAGTGAGAGGGTGCCATTCACCCATGAGGGTGGGTTAGGTTGGCATCGCAATCATCTGTGTTGCATGGTCCTTACTGGTTATAGGAGCAAGCTCGCCAATACCGTTCTGGACATGGAACATGACGAGCTGATCGGCGACCTTGCGTGCCTGGGCGAGATTGTGAGTGACGAGCACCACCGTATGGCGTTGTTTCAGCCGCACGATCAGTTCCTCGATCTGCTGAGTGGCGCGCGGATCGAGGGCGCTGGTGGGTTCGTCCATCAGAATGACCTGGGGCTTGCAGGCGAGGGTACGTGCCAGGCACAGCCGCTGCTGCTGGCCGACCGAGAGCTTGATGGCGGGCTCGTTCAGCCGGTTCTTTACTTCATCCCACAGTGCCGCTTCCCGCAGGGCCGTTTCGGCAACTTGGGGCCATTCGCGACGGGGTACCTGATGCAGATGCCGCACACCGAAGATCACGTTCTGGTAGATGCTCTTGGGGAAAATCACCGGTTGCTGAAACAGAATCCCGATGCGTGCGCGCAATTCGTCAGCGCGCATCGATCGGGCATAGATCGATTGACCATTGAACAGCACGTCACCGCTGATACGCAGGCCAGGCGACAGGTCCATCATGCGGTTGAGGCATTTGAGCAGTGTGCTCTTGCCGGCGCCCGATGGGCCGATGATGCAGAAAACCTGCCGCTCGAGGATCTCCAGCGAGATATTCTGCACGAGTGGCCGTTTCCCGGCTGACACACAGAGGTTTCGTACAACCATGATCGAGCGGGGCGATGTGCCACTACTCTTGGCAAGTTGTTCAGACACGTCAGGCATGGCCAGCCTCCTCATGCACCCGCAGCCGCATCGGGATGGCGACCGCACTCAGGGCGAATACCAATCCCAGCAGGACTGTTGCCGTAGCCCAGACCTTTCCGGCAACGGTCGGGTCGTACGAATCCTGCGACAAGACGAAAATATGGTAGGGGAGCGACAACACCGGACTTTCGACAATGCCGCGCGGCAGCGTAGCGCCGGCGAAGATCGTGGCTGTGAACATGATGGGTGCCGTCTCGCCCGCCGCCCGTGCCACTCCCAGCAGCAGGCCGGTGATCAATCCGCCGATCGTCTGGGGCAGTACCACTGATCGCACCACTTGCGAGGGCGTCAACCCTAATCCCACAGCCGCTTCGACATACTTTTGCGGTAATACCTTGATCCGCTCAACCAGCGCCACGGTGACCGTTGGCAGGATCATCATCCCTAGCAGAATGCCGCCACTCAGCCAGGATTTGCCCCATCCCAGGAACTTCACAAACACAGTCAGCCCAAGGATGCCAAACAGAATCGATGGCACTCCGTTGAGCGTATACATCGCGATTGTCAGCATGCGGCGGATGCGACCATCGCGCAGATAAAAGCTGTGCGTCAAGGCGATACCCACTGCGATGGGGCAGCTGATGGCGGCGGCTGTGCTGACCAGGATCAGCGTTCCGATCAGGTTGTAGAGAATTCCGCCGGAAGCGCCCACCATCCGCATCTGATCGGTCAAAAACTCCCAGTTCACCGACGATGCCCCGCGAGCAACGATGACACTGAGAATACCAACCAGCACACCGACTCCCAGCAGGGCACAACCAGCCGTGGCGGCGAACATCAGGCGATCCAGCCATCTAGCCGGCATGACGGTGCCCCCTTCCTTCCAGCCACGCTCCAGCAAGGGTCACTGCGGATACCAGGATCAGCAGCACAAATGCCAATCCCACCATGGCTGCCCAGTGCAGCGGATCACCATAGGCGATGTTCGTTTCAGCCCCGCCCAGCTTGCTGGAGAGCGTCTGACCGGCATGGATGAGCGGTTCCAGGGAAAAGGGATGGGACGGCAACTGATTATCCTGCCGACCGATGACTAGAAACACCGCGATCATCTCTCCCAGCGCCCGGCCGATGCCCAGCAGCACGGCTGCCACCAGCCCAGGCCAGGCCTGTGGCAGTGAAATTGACAGAATCACCTGCGCCCGCGAGAGTCCCAATCCGCGCGCCGCCTGTCGCTGGGCGGCTGGGACGCTGCGCAGGGCATCATCTGCCAGCGTCATGATGGTTGGCAGAATCATCACGGACAGCAGCAGGCCGGCAGTCAGCAGGGTATCGCCGCTGAGTGGGGAGAAGCCCAATGCTTTCAGAGAATCGTATACGTAGTTACGCAGGATCAGGATCCCCAGCAGTCCGTACACCACCGACGGGATGCCTGCCAGCAGTTCGATCATCACCTTCAGTGCTAACCGCAGGCGTGGGGGCAAATATTCGGCAGCACAGATGGCGGCTCCGATGCCAATCGGTGCAGCCAACAGGATCGCGATGGCCGCCACAACCACCGTGCCATACACCATCGATAACGCGCCAAACAGGTTCTGGCGGTAATACCAGCGATCGCCCAGCGGAAACTGTGTTGTCTTGTGGGTCCATACCGGCAGGCTTTGCCAGGCGAACAGGATCAGCATTCCCACCAGGGAAGCAATCGCCAGGGCTGTGAATCCATAGCTCATGCCGCGCGTGAGGCTCCATGCGCGGCGGAGACGCATGGGCTGGTCAGAAGGCGATAGCAGCAATGGCTGGGTCATGATTCATTCAAGGCAAGGGCACTGCGGACCACACTCCCGTCTTTAGTCAGCCTGCAGTTCAGCGAGTCCGAGATAGCCGTGCTTGCGCACGAGTTCCTGTCCCTGGTCGCTGAGCATGAAATCAATGAATACCTTTGCTGGTCCGGTTGGTTCACCGTTTGTCACGAGATAGAGCGGCCGGCTCATCGGATATTTGTCGGCTGCAATGTTGGCAGGCGTGGGAGCGATTTCGTTGCCTGCCTCGTCGATCACGCCCAGAGCGAAGACGGTTTGCCCATCTGCCCAGGAGCTGGAAAGCTGGCTGAGCGCTCCGAGTGTCGAGGCGACCTTGTTGCGGGTCTCCTCATTGCCACCTACTTCGAGAAAATTGACAGCGGGGGCCTGCTTGGGGCTGCCATAAGCCCAGTAGGCGAACACTTCCCATGTTCCTCTGCCCGGCTCTTTATTGAAAAACACGATGCGCTGATCTGCGCCGTCGACATCTTTCCAGTTGGTGATCCGGCCTTCATAGATGTCGCGCGCCTGCTGCTTACTGAGCGCTCGCACGCCGCTGTCCCAGACGTCTTTGGACACGATCAGGGCGACGGCGTCTTCTCCGATGCGCGTGGTGTGGAAATCCACATCGGGATATTTAGTCCGATCCTCGTCGGAGATCGGCTTGGAGATCATACCGATGTGGACGAGCCCTTCGGCGAGCATGGAAATGCCGCCGGAACTGCCACCCTGGGTATCTACCCGGATGTCCATACCCTGTTCCTGTCGCAGAATCTCCGCAGCTTCGGATGCCGGCAGGTTAACGGTCGTCGAGCCATTGATCTTGAGGGCTGTGCTGCTTGAGGCTCCATTTTCAGCGGAACCGCCGCTTTCTTCCTTGCACCCGGCTAGTGCAATTCCCAATACCATCAGTAAAAGCAAACGATTCATCAAACCTTCACCCAGTACGTCGGTTGGCACCCGCCAAATCTCAAGATGCTTGAAGGGGGATACTCTAATGGTCATTTGAATGTTGTCCAGCCATGAGGCCTTGGAGAAAGGGCTTGGCAGGGACTTTATTGGCTGGAAGCAGATGAAGTGGAGCGGCGGCTGGGGTGAAGCTCCAGCCGGCAGCAGCCGAAATCGAGCATATCCAGGGCCGCACCATTGGCGCTGCGCGCAAAACGCTCGTCGAGACTGTAAATCACAAACCGGCCGCGCTTTGAAGCATTGACAAGACCCATTTCGCGCAGTGCTTTGAGATGGTGGGAGACATTTGCCAGCGGCGTCCGTAGCGACTGGGCGATCTCGCCGACCGATCGCGGACCGGTGCCCAGCCGTTGCACAATGCGCAGACGGTCCGGATCCGCCATGGCCTTGAGGTAGCGTGCACAGAGAGCAGGTTTGAGTGAATCACGCATGAGGCAGCACCTCCGTTAATCCCTGCCGGCAGCGATCAGTCCCTTGGTGCATCATATCTTGCGGGGCAGTGGTGGTAAACGAACCCACCGAGTCGATTGTTGCAGACATTGGGAATTGTCTGTATCTGGGGTGTAAGAGCAAACACCATGAAAAACGTGCGGATGATTCTTGTAGGCGGCTTTCTCGGAGCCGGAAAGACAACCCTTCTGCATCAGGCAGCCAACCGATTGGCTGCACGCGGGAAGCGCGTCGGCTTGATCACGAATGACCAGGCACCTGATCTGGTAGACACCGGTTTGCTTGTCCAGCAGGGAATGCCCGTCGGGGAGGCGGCGGGTAGCTGCTTCTGCTGCAACTTTTCCGGATTGATTCAAGCAGCTGAAGCGCTTGGGAAGGATGTCCAGGCGGATGTGCTGATTGCCGAACCAGTTGGCAGTTGTACTGATCTGTCGGCAACCATCCTTCAGCCGCTGAAAGAGAAGTTTGTCAACACGTTTTCACTGGCACCGCTGACGGTGGTGACGGATCCGTACCGCCTGATGGAGGTTCATACGACCAACAGCCGGCGTCTGCACGACAGCGCTGCCTATATTTTCCGTAAGCAGCTTGAAGAGGCGGATCTAATCCTGATCAATAAGTGTGATCTGCTCAACAGTGAGGATGCCCAGGCGGCGAGAGACCTGCTGGGTATCCATTATCCGGATACGCCGGTGCGTATGGTGTCGGCGTTAACGGGCGAGGGGGTGGATGAGTGGCTGGATGCGCTGCAGGGTGAGGTGGGGCGGCGGGTCCTGGAGATCGATTACGACACCTACGCCGAAGGGGAAGCCGTCCTGGGATGGCTGAACGGAGCAGTGACACTGACTTCGGCTGGAGATGCACCGCGATGGCGGGATTTTCTAGCCGATTTCATGAAGGAACTGCACGAGCCCTTTCAGCAGCGATCTGTTGAAGTGGGACATGTGAAGACCCTGTTGTGGAGCGGTTCTCAGCGCTGTTTTGCCAGCCTCACCCGCACCAACGGCGAGGTTGGCCTGCGCGGTGAAATTGAGCCGAATATCGGGCAGGCTGAGATGATCATCAATGCACGGGCTGAGATGCCGCCGGAAGATCTGGAGGAGCTGGTGCGGCAGCGCTTGAATACCTGCTGTGAGCGCCACGGGTTGCAGCCACGCATCGTTCAGATCCGAAGCCTTCGGCCCGGGAGACCCGTGCCAACCTATCGATATGAATCGACTGTATCGTGATTCAGTCCAAGGGAGGGGCCGCGACTGAATGCGGCAGGGGACAAACAGGGCCAGCAGGGCTCGAACCTGCAACCTGCGGCTTAGAAGGCCGCTGCTCTTCCGATTGAGCTATGGCCCCACGCATCGGATTGTATCGGGTGACGGGAAAAATCTCACGTCATGGGTACATGTCGATTCTCAAATCCTGAAAGATCCGGATGTTCTTCAGCTTTCCTATCTCACCTGTGGAGCGTTTCTTGTTTTTTGCTTTGTCATGAAAGGCGAGGCCTGGCTGGGCATTATTCCCATTCTGCATGGATGCCTTCTGTGGCGCGTTTGGCCAGCAATTCGAGCATCAGGTCGTCAATGCCCAGGGGAGGGGCGACGGTGAATCGTGTTCCGGGATGGTTCGCGGCTGCTTCGCGGGCGAGATTAGGGATATCGGTGGTCCAGTGTCGGCCCGGGCCAAGGAAAAAGGGGAGGACGACGATTTCGCGGGCTCCCCGCTGGACGCAAGCAGCGTAGGCGGTGGCAATCGAGGGCTCAGCCAATTCCATGTGGGCTGGCTCGACAATGGGAAAGCGATCGCGGTAGCGCTCCGCGAAGAGCCTTGCCAGTTCTTCGAGCATCTGGTTGGACTCAACGAGACGGGATCCGTGATCAACAATGATAATGGCTGGCATGGAAGTCCGTGGTTGGCGTTCCCAATTGGCGGTCTATCTGAAATTTGCAATGCGTGATTGAAATAAGTGGTTGTACCACCGGTAACTACCCGCTTCATCCTACAAGAAAAGCCGACAAAATTTGCCCCGCTCGCCTTTGAATTGTACGTCCATACCTGCCATGTGGTTTTTCGAGCTGATCCCATGGCGTTTGAAATCCCCGAGAAGGGCTAAGCCGCCGCAAGGCGGCGTCCGGGCGCGACGGTGCCCGGCTCATGCTGATGCGAATTGCATCAGTGTGATGCGCAAAGCGTGGGTCCGGTAAACCGGATCGACACGCTGCCGAAAGGATGTTCCGAACTTCATGTCGAAGGGTAGGACCTCCTGTTATCGGGCCCGGAGTTCCGCGGATTGGCCGCAGAACCTGGAACAGCAGCTCGAGAGGTGATGCGTTGCACGGTGTGCAGCGGTGGAGTGTAAGGTTTTGGCAATCCGGGTTAAGCAGGCATTCTGGGGTGCCGATGACTTGGTTAAGCCAACCGATCTGATTCCGCCGAGAAGCACGTGCCGGGCGAGATTCAGAAAGGAGGGCGGCAGATGATCCCGCTGGCTGCACAGATACAGCAAGCCAGTGGCATCGCGATCAATCCTGGCGGGATGACGCGATGAGACAGCGCTGAAGCGCTTTGCTGCCGGTCATGCACGGTGCATGCCGGCCTCGTTTGAACGAAATTTGTGGAGTTGCAACAAATATCTCGTGACTCCTTACGCCTTGAAGGAACCACAGGAGGTCCTCAACATGCACGCATACCGAACGAAAAAGAGCGGTTTTACGCTCGTCGAAATTCTCATCGTGGTCATCATCCTCGGCATCCTTGCCGCGATCGTGATCCCGCAGTTTACCAATGCCAGCACGGAAGCGCGTGAGAACAGCGCCCGCAGCCTGGTGCAGACGATCCGCAGCCAGGTTGAGCTGTACAAGATGCAGCATGGTGATCTGTATCCGACGACCAATGCCGATGCAGACAATCCCTCGGGTGGCACATGGGAATGGGGTCATATGACCGGAAAGTCGCCTGCTGGTTATGGGCCGTATCTGCAGCAGACGCCTGGTAATCCGCTGCGCAACAATGCTTCGGGTGTGCATATCGTGGATACCGATGATGCAGCCCCCGGTTCACCGGCTGGGACCGATGGTTTTGTCTTCAGCCGTGAGACCGGCAAGATCTGGGCCCTGACCCAGGCGGGTGGTCTGCTGGACGTTGAATCCGAGGACTAATTCCAAACCTTGATCCCCTCGGCGGCCTAATCCGCCGCCGGGGGGTTTAGTCGATGTGTGCCTCATGGATTAAGAAATGACGACACGTCGTCGCAAATGGGATGAGGGGGCTTATCTCGGTGGTTCGGAATGATTAAATGCTCCACAATCCGATCCGCACCTTCCCGACGGTCAGGCCGGGAACGCTCTGCGTTCACGCTGATCGAGATTCTCATTGTCGTAGTCATTCTTGGAATCCTGGCAGCGATCGTGATTCCGCAGTTTTCCAATGCCTCCACCGTGGCGCGGGAGAACGTGCTGAAAGACGATCTGCGCTATCTGCGGACGCAGATTCTGGTGTACAAGGCTCAGCATCGCGATCGTGCACCGGGTGTAGCGGCTGATGGCTCTATTGGTGATGGGAGCCTGTTTGTCCGTCAGCTGACTGGCTATACGGATGAAGCGGGCAATCCCAACAGCAGCTACTCTTCCGTGTATCGATTTGGTCCGTACCTGAGCAAGATGCCGCCGAATCCGCTGAATGGCAAAACAGGTGTTGCCATTGACCTGTCAAGCCCGTTGATGGCAGATGAATCGCGAGATGGCGGCAAGATCGGCTGGATTTTCAATCCCAATACGCTGGAGCTGATCGCCAACTCGGCAGGCAGCGATGACGAAGGCACAGCGTATGCGAAGTATTAATCGGCAAGGTCGTTTATCCTTCAGCGATAGGTGCCGCGGCTTTACGTTGACGGAGAGCCTCATCGCTTCGGTTGTCCTGGCTACGTCGGTGATCGGCGTGGCAGGGGCTTTGAGTGTCTCGTATCAGAACAGCGCGGGACTGGATCATGCAGGGGTGGCGACAGCTTTGGCGCGGCAGTTGTTGGAAGAGGTGGCCAGCAAGCCTTATACCGATGAGGACTCCTCGAACGAGTACCGCAGCATCGCGGATTATCATGATCGGCCTTACACGGACGTGACACTTGGGCTGACCAGTCGCAGCGGTGTTGCACTGGAGGTCGGAGGCGATCAGGTCTACACACGCCAGGTGACTGTGAGGTATCGGCTTACCCCGGATGGAGCCGATGTGCCATGGTCGGACCTGGCACTGGTGACGGTTCGGGTGACTCCGCCCCGACCGGGTCTGCCTGTGACGTTGTCGCAATTGGTGGCGGCTGAACGGATCGAGCAATCATCTCAGTAAAACCCTCCCGTGTCATGAATCGCATAGGCGATAACCTCGTGATTGGCACAAAACGGTGTTGCGCCTTGCGACGCCGCAAGGGGACGGCCTTCACCGCGATGGAACTGCTGATGGCGCTGAGCATCTGCTCGATGGTGATGCTGGGGCTGGCAGCGATTTTGACTTCGGTGGCGCAGGGATGGACCTACTCGGAAAACACCCAGGGTTATGTGATGGCTGAGTCGACGGGGATGCTGCGAATCGAGCGGTTTCTGCGGCAGTGCCGTTTGACGGGAGCTCACAGCGTCGGGTCAGTTGATGGTAAAGGTCAGCCGGCGTACCTGATGGTGTGGGTTGAAGACCGTCAGCCGAACGGGCTCATTGAAGTGGGGGAACTGGCGCTACTGGAACATGATCCGGTGACGCGCAGCGTGCGTGTTTGGGAGATTCCGAAGCAGGCAGGCGTACACGGGCTGGTGATCTCCAAGAGTGATCTGGGGGATGTGGACAATGCAATGCTGTTCAAGTCCATCGCTGGAGTGCAAGAACGGACACTCGCGGTGAATGTATCGGCGATGGCGCTGTGGGTGCATCCTCCGGTTGTCGAGGAGCAGAAGCAATTAATTGAGTATGCGGTGAGGTTTGATCGGCCGGTCCGCCGGGGAAGTGGGGCGGGGGCACAGGTCATGATGTATGGCACCGCTGCGATGCGGGTCTTGGATAATCCCGAGCAGTGACGGATCGGCTTTGGCTGGAGCAGGCATGAAGTACCCTGGACAATGGAACAGTCGGCGACGGGGAATGGCACTGATGATCGTTGTGGGCGCGATTTCGGTGGCATCGTTGCTTGCGCTGGCGATGCTGTCCAGCAGCTCACTGCATGCTCAGATGGGCAATACGCTGTCGCAGATTGCCAAAGCGGATTATCTGGCGGAAAGCGGGGTCCATTACGCGATCTATCAGCTTCGCAAGACAGCGGCGAGTGATGAAGTTTATGCTGGTGGTACGCACAGTTTTGGAGAAGGGGACCGAGAACGGTTCGTTGTGACCGTGACACGCAAGCCTGGATCGGCTACGCATTATGACATTGTGTCGCGAGGGGAGGTTCTTAATTCCTACAATGAAGTCGTTGCCTCCAAGACGGCTGTTGCGAGCGTGAAGGCGACAGCAGAATTAAAATATGGACAAGCGGCCATCTTGGGCGCCAGTGAGACCCAGTTTCCCACGAATGGGGGCATGTTTATTGAAACAGTAGTTGCAAAGCGGGTCGCCGTGGGATATGGCAACTTCATCTACAATATTATTGCTCAATCGGTGAGTGGCGCTATACCAGATTATGTCTCGGTTGTTCTGACAAACAAATTTCCCTATCGGATTACTCCGAAGCCTGCGATCAGGACCTTTCAGGATGCTCCTTATCTGTATACCGATGGCAATCTATATTGGGCAGAGCGGTTGCCGTCGAGCGCTTTATCCAATGTGACTTTAGGACCAACACCCAACAATCCAGCAGGCGTGTATTATCATGATGGCAATGTCATCTTGAATGGAAACGTCAAGATCAAAGGCACTCTTGTGGTGCTGAATGGTTCTCTGCGTCTTAATTTTGCCAACAATGAGATTGATGGATCAGGGGTTAACTCGCGCAAATTTCCTGCTTTAGTTGTTAGAGATGGCAGTATTCTTTCGACGGGTATTGCAATGGGACGGTTGCTGGAGGTCAAGGGAGCTACGTGGATCGGGAAAAACATTGAGTTTGGGAATTTCGGGCTTCCCAGCGAAATGTATTTTCGGGGAGTAGTCATCCTGCCCACAGGAAGGATTGCCAGCAACGCAACGGTAACCATGCTCAGCAGGATCTTCATCTATCATGATCCCGACACCTCTGACATTCCGCGCCTGGATCGCGAATTGATCTCTGATGTCGAAATCTTGACTTGGACCTCCCCGTGATCCGTCCCACGATCTGTTCCTGATCTGCCAGGAGCCCCGAAAATCCGCGCCCAAATGCTTGCCGTGGCACGATCTTCTAGTACGTTATCCATGTCGTTCTCTGGCCATCTTCCGCTGTAAAACGTAGAGGGTTTCACGGATGAAACACTACGCGACTGCCTTTTGTGGTTTCCTGCTGATCCTTCTTTTACCCGCAGCCGTCATGGCGGACTTGGGGCAGGACATCGCCGCTGTGCTGCGTCACAAGTGGCTTGGCCGCGTGGAAACCGGCATCATGATTGCACGCCTCGGCCCCTCGCCAGCCGATACCCAGATCATCTACCGCCGCAATACCGATCGACCTCTCATCCCCGCCAGTAACCTTAAACTGGTCACCACCGCAGCCGCCATCGATGCTCTCGGTGCTGATTTCCGCTTCCGCACGCTCCTGGCCATCCACGGTGAAGACCTCGTCATCTGGGGCGATGGCGATCCGGCTCTGGGCGATGCCGAAATGCTCCGCAAGGTCGGCTGGGGCACCACCACCGTCTTCGAGAACTGGGCTAAGCAACTCAAAGCCCGTGGCATCACCAGCGTTCGCAACGTCCTGGTTGATGACAGCATCTTCGATACCCAGTTCGTCCATCCGAACTGGCCCCCCGAGCAGGTTCATCGCCGGTATGTCGCTGGCGTCGGCGGGTTGAACCTCAATGCCAATGCCGTCGACTTCATGCTGACGGTCAACGGCATGAACCAGCTGGTCGATTACACCACCGACCCAGCCACCAACTACATCACCGTCCGCAACAGCTGCGTCCGCGGCACCCAGAACGCCATCTGGCTGACCCGTCACGCCGAGAGCAACAACATCACCCTCGGCGGCCAAACCAATGCCAGCACGGGCTATCCCGTCAGCGTCACCATCCATGACCCTCCGATGTTCGCAGCCACCGTCTTTGCTGAAACCCTCCAGAAGGCCGGCATCACTGTCACGGGCGTGGTCCGTCGCGATCCCACCAATCGCGCTGCTTATGCCCAGGCTGATGAGGTCGCCCGCGCCGCGTGGACGTTCATCGCCGCCCATGAAACTCCTCTTCAGACCGTCCTTGCCCGTACCAACAAGGACAGCATGAACCTCTACGCCGAAGCCCTTCTCAAGCGCATCGGCTATGCCACAACCCAGCAACCTGGGTCCTGGGAAAACGGTCGCGGCGCCATCATCCAGTATCTCACCAAGCTCGGCATCCCCCAGGAACAATATCGCATCGACGACGGCTCGGGCCTCTCCCGCGAAAACCGCCTCAGCCCCAACGCCATCATCAAGGTCCTGACAGCCAACTTCCATGCACCGCATCGCGAACAGTACATCACCAGTCTTGCCATCGCTGACATCGATGGCACTTTCGCCAACCGCTTCACCGGAACCGATCTCCGCGGCCGCGTCTTTGGCAAAAGTGGATACATCAACGGCGTCAGCTCCTTCAGCGGATACCTCCGCGCCAAGGACGGCCAGTGGTATGCCTTCAGCATCATCATGAACGGCATTCCTGCGGGCACCAACTCCACCATGAAGCAACTTCAGGAGAGGATCGTTCAGTCCATCGACAGCAACGTCGAAAACATCGCCGTTGGCGGATAGCACTACCTATCCGCACCAGCGCGCAACGGCTGTGATGGGTTCGTTTGATGAAAAAGTAGGGGGCATTGGAACCCATCCAATCCCGCTGACGCTCGAAAAATGGCGATTGAGCCCCAGTTCCATTGGGTTCGATTGGGTTCGTTTTCACACAACTGCGCAACGGCTTGCCCTCGACCCACCGCGCATTTCGTCGCACAGTTGCTTTGCCTGTAAGGCGCAGCCGCATCTCCCCCAAACACCCAGCCATCCAGCAAGAGATCATCGCATTCCCCTTTCTCGATATGACGTTAATTCCCCAAAATTCCCCTAACTCTAAGACACCCCAAACCCAAAAATGTTGCAAACAATTTAAATAATATTCGATTGAGGGACGCTGCTCATGCCACCGCATGCCCACGTATTCATGATGAGGGCATCCGGGCTGGTTTCTCGGAGGAAAATCTGTTCCTGTGTTCCGGGGCTTTTGGATCAATCACCGGTCTGCTTTCTGGGGATTGCCGAGCGGGAGTCGTCGTGTCTGGGAGGGGGATTCTGCTGGATCACATCACGGGATGGGGCGGTGCGCCGGTACTGCTGGGGGCTCATTCCCATCACTGCCCGGAATTGTCGGCTGAACTGGGGCACATCGCTGTATCCGAGCTGCTCAGCGATCTCGAAAATCCGCATTCCTGAACCTGCCAGCATTCGGCTGGCTGCCCGTACACGCTCTCGCGTCAGCCAAGTCCGCGGTGCACATCCGAACGTGGCGCGAAACACGCGGGTGAAATAGTCGGCACTCATTTCCATTTCCCGCGCCAAGTCGGCTGCCGTCAGGCCATGGGCCAAGTGGGCCTGCGTATATCGCAACAGCCGCCCGCGCTGATACGCCGTCAGGCTGCGTGTCGGCGAGGTGCGGTGGAAACAGAGGCGGAACAGTTCGACAGTCAGCCTGGCGAGCAGTGCGCGCAGGCTCTGCTGACACAGGGGGCGGTCTACCGTCAGTTCGTCGGCAATGCGATCGAATAGCGGTTGGACCTCAGCGGCGCCGTGGAACACAACCGGCTTATCGATCGGCGTAAGCAGCGCGCCGCCTCCCAACCGAAACCAGATCTCGTGGTAACGGAACACCGGCGTCCAATTGAAATCGTGAGCAGTCTCCGGCGGAAGCCACAGCGCCTGCCCCGGTTCGATAGAGATGTCCTCTCCATCGGCTGAGCGGCCGAGGCTGCGGCCCTCGAGCGCCAGGTAGATTACATGAAACGGATGCCGATTGGCACGACAGGACCATCCGTCTGTCCGGACCGCCTCCCCGTAAAACCGGGGATGAAACGTCAGCCGATTGGAGGGATTCATCAGCGCCGCCAGCCATTCATCCATCTGTAGATGCAATAGTGCCACGCCACCCTCGATCACCGGTTTGCGCTAACATTTTCAGCCATTGCGCAATGGTCAAAACCTCTGCGTCCTGCACTATTTGTACAGGTGGGACGACATCATAACGCCTGTAACAAGACCGAACCAAGACAACTTCGAAGGGAGCAGCTATGGCCAGCACATGGCAGCCAAGTGCGGAACAGCAACGGCAGTGGAACGAGCAGGGATATTTTATCGTCCGCAACGTCATTGACCGTGATACGGCCATGGAGGTACGCGGTGTGATCAAGGATCACATTCTCAAGCCGGAGGGCGAAGTCACCGGCAGTGAGCGGGATCCCATGGACCCGATGGGGGATTCGCCCACAGCCAGGGCAGCGCGCTTCCGCAAACTGGGGAGCTTGTGCGTGCAGTCCCCGCTGATCTGGCATAATCTCCATGCTGGCCCCATTATGGCCCGCATCGCGCAGTTCTTTCTCGGCGACAATGTCCTGCTGAAGTTCAACTCCTGCTTCCTCAAGCCTGCGCGCACAGGCAGTGCCGCGCCCTGGCACCAGGACAATGGCCTCTGGCGCGACGGGGAAACCGAACCCTTTAATTTCTGGATGGCGATCGACTCCGCCACCAAAGCCAACGGCTGCCTCCAGTTCATTCCCGGCACACACCGCGAACCGATCGAGGTGCACGGACTCTACGAAGACTCCATCCACGGCGAACTGCCGCGCCACCGCGTTGAGGAATGCAAACGCCAATACGGCCTGCACCACATCGAACTGGCGCCCGGAGATGCGGTCTGCTGGCATTCGAGTCTTTATCACTACAGCCCGCCCAATACCTCCAACCAAAGTCGCATCGCCGTTGCTGGTGTCTACACCACCCCCGCGTTGACCGACCGCAACCCACATTGGAAAGAACTGCCTTGGGTGATTCGTGAAAGCGAACTGATTGAGTCGTTTCCACCGGAAAAGTACGTCGGTACCGGCGAGAAATCTCCGATGCCGCCATTTCCGAAGTTTGAGCTTACAACGGCTTGATGAGCGGCTGTATCGTGGTGTCCCTGACTGAACGAGTCCCCTGAACGTGGGCGATATAAGAAGTTGTGGGCTGAGGGGCGAGAGAGGAGGGAAATAAGCGGCGGGCGAACGGTTGGGTTCGGTTGTTTGCGGGTTGCCGGGGGGCGCAAACAATCGTAGGATAGGGACGTACAATTAATGGACACGACTACCGGGGGCGACTGGTTTCGACCGGATGGCTACGGTGGTGGTGGCATGCCGAGGACGCTCAGTTGGCCTCGTAAATCATCTGAGCAA